>JAMLHC010000002.1:0-300000 GCA_023957335.1 Bacteroidota bacterium
GTGCCAATGATAGGACGACACTCCGAACATTGACGAGACGACCAAAACAGAAACAGAAAGTAAAGCATTTTGACAAGTGACCAAGGACATAAAAACGATACAACATTTGGACAGCGAGTAAGTCGTCACTCCTTGCCGAGCCTTCTGTGTTTTTTATTTTACTCACGTATTTTTTATTTTTTTATTGGCGTTCGTGAATGCTTAAGCATTTCCTCACCGCACATTTTTTTAATTCAAATAAGCGATGCGATTCACGAGTACCGCTGAAAGAAAAATTAAACAAGCGAGTAATTTTATGCCTACCGCACAAACGGCATATTTGCAAGCCGCACAGCCTAACGAACAACCCAAGCTTGTAAAAGAGCCGTTTTTTGCCCACGCACCGACAGAAAAAACGATATTCGCAACTTGAATTTTGACAATAGATAAATGGCTAATAAAATTTCACTTTCCCGTTTGGAAACTTTCCTTTTTGATGCATGTGACATCCTGAGAGGTAACATGGACGCATCAGAATACAAGGAATACATCATTTCCATGTTGTTTCTGAAACGGGTAAACGACCAGTTTGAAGTGCACCGTGACAGAAGAAAGAAAACATTGACGGATGTTCGTGGTGTAAGTGACCCCGAAATACTTTATGGAGAATTGGAAAGACAAAACTCACCGGAATACGATTTCTTTGTTCCACTTGCTGCACGTTGGAAAAAACTTGAAGGCGACCCTGAAACTTATATTGACAGTGAAGGTGAAGAGCAGCGTTACAATTTCATCAAAGATTTAACGGAAGAAATTGGCGACCATCTCAACAAGGCTTTAGCTGCTTTGCAGGATGCTAACCTTGACAAATTGGATGGTGTATTCAATCAAGATAACATCAACTTCAACAAAACTTTTGGTAAGAACAACAAGCAAATCAGTGATGAAGATTTGCGGAAACTCATTCAGCATTTCAACAGAATGAACCTGCGGGATGACAATTTGGAGTTCCCCGACTTGATGGGGGCTGCGTATGAATATCTCATCAAACATTTTGCCGACAGTGCCGGAAAGAAAGCAGGAGAATTTTACACTCCCAACGAAATTGTAAAACTGCTAGTAAACATTTTAGAGCCGGGTGAAAATGCTGAAATCTACGACCCGACAGTTGGCAGTGGCGGTATGTTGATTGAATGTAAAAACTATGTAGAAAGCCGATACGGCTCCGCAAGGAATATCACCCTCTATGGACAGGAAAAAAGCGGAACAGTTTGGGGCTTGTGTAAAATGAATATGCTGTTCCATAACATTTACGACAGCAAAATTTTGAATGGCGATACTTTGCTTAATCCTTTACATCAGGAGCATGGCGAACTGAAAACCTTTGATATTGTGATTGCCAATCCGCCTTTTTCGCAGGATTACAGCACCACCAACATGAAATTTAAAGAACGCTTTAGTTTTTGGATGCCCAACAAAGACAAAGCCGATTTCATGTTTGTGCAACACATGGTGGCTTCGCTGAACAATGCCGGACGCATGGCAGTGGTAATGCCACACGGTGTATTGTATCGAGGTGGTGAGGAAAAAAAATTCCGGGAATGGCTCGTTGGTCGTGGCTATCTGGAAGCAGTAATTGGATTGCCTTCTGCCCTGTTTTATGGAACGGGCATTGGTGCTTGTGTATTGGTGATAAACAAAGCCGGAGCACACGAAAGAGACCATGTGCTGTTTATCAATGCCGACCGTGAATACAAAGAGGGCAAAAATCAAAATAAACTTCGCCCCGAAGATTTGGAGAAAATTGCATACACCTACCGACACAAAAAGGAAACACCCAAATACAGCAAGTTAGTGGCAAAGAGCAAAGCCATTGATGAACACAACAACCTGGAGAACGAAGATTTCAATTTCAACATTCGCAGGTTTGTGGACAATGCACCGCCACCCGAACCGCAGGATGTGCATGCCCACTTGCAAGGCGGTATTCCCAAAAATGAAGTAAAAGCATTAGCCGATTATTTCAACTGCTATGCAGGCTTGGAAGCCAAACTGTTTGAGCCGTTAAAACCCAATTACCTAAAATTTTCGGACAGCATTGCACACAAGGAGGACATTAAAAAACTCTTTGACGAAAGCTCCGAAATAAAAACCGCTTTTGCCCAATATGAAAACGCAATCAATGATTGGTGGAACGAGCAACAAGCCACTTTTGAACAATTGCCCGAAGGCAAATTGAATATATTTGATTTATACCATCAATTTTCTCAATCACTCACTGAAAAACTCCGTTTCAACCAAAATCATGGCAATCAAAAAAATCAAACAAATCACAGTTCAGACATCCTTGACGACTTTAAAAGCCGTGGTTCGTTTGCTGCATACTGGAACAGCATTACCAACGACATAAAAAGTGTAATTGCCAGCGGTTGGAATGCCGAATTGATACCCGATGATGAAATTTTGCAAAGCCAGTTTCCTGAGGTATTGAAAGAATTGAAGGACAATGAAGCAAGGCGTGATGAACTGCAAGCCAAATTTGACGAAGTAAACGAACTGGAAGATGATGTTTGGAACGAAGAAGATTACGAAGTATGGCGAAGCAAGGAACTGAAAGAACACAAAGACAGCATTAAAGAACTGAAAGGCGAACGCAAAGAAGCCGATAAGGAATATAAGTTGTTGTTGAAACGAATAAAAGCCGGGGCATTGGATAGTGCACAGTTAAAAGTGGAAAGTGAAAAGTTGAAGGCAGAAGTTGAAAGGCTGGATGAACAGATTGCGAAAGAAGAAAACCGCATGGCAAAACATACTGAACTGGAAGAAGAACTAAAAGTGTGCAAAAGAAAAATTAAAGAAATAAAAGACCGCAAACAAGCATTGGTGGACCAGGCACGCTTGCTCATTACGCCTGAAGAAGCCAAAGAACTCATCATGCAACGCTGGCTGCGAACCTTGCAACAAACCGTGAACGACTATTTGCAAGCCCACCAACGCCAATTGTTGCAAGCGGTGGAAAATGTTTGGGAGAAATACATCGACACTCTACAAGAAATATTGAAAGCAAGAGAAACAGAAACTAATGCACTTAATAATTTTTTAATTGAATTGGGTTATGAGTAAGTGGAGCAAGAAGAAAATAAAGGACTTTTCTTTTACTGCTTCTGGTGGAACACCATCAACGGAAAGAAAAGAGTATTGGCACAATGGAACAATTCCTTGGATAAATTCTGGTGAACTGAGTAAACACGATATAATAAAGAAACCAACTACTTATATTACCCAAGAGGCATTAGATAATAGTTCTGCAAAATTATTTCCAATTGGCACAGTAGTTATCGCATTAACAGGTGCTACCACTGGAATGTCAGCAATTCTTGAAATTGAGACCAGCACAAATCAATCAATAACTGGTATTTTCCCATCCAAGGAACATGATTCAAAATTCCTACTTTACACTTTACATCACAACATTGACAAAATTCTCTTACATAATGTTGGAAGTGCCCAGCCGCATATAAACAAAGAGATAGTTGACAATTTGGAATTCAACTATCCAATAGTTCCTGAACAATATGTTATCTCTAAAATCCTATCCACAGCCGATGCGGTGATAGAAAAAACCCAAGCCGCCATTGCCAAATACAAAGCCATTAAGCAAGGTATGTTGCAGGATTTGTTTACCCGTGGCATAGACCTAAACACCAACAAACTCCGCCCCCGCTTTGAGGATGCACCGGAGTTGTATAAGGAAAGTAAGTTGGGAATGATACCGAGGGAGTGGGATGTGGATGTAATGGATACTTACGTTAGCTTTTTAAGAAGCGGGCTATCCAGACTTCTATCGGATGAAGACATTGGCATTCCCGTGATGATTTCAGGAAACATTCAAGAAAGCAGATTTGATTTTTCAAATTTAAAATACTGGTATATAGATGACCCACAAGGTGCTGATACTAATTCATACAAATTGACAATAGGCGATATTCTGATTTGCTTCATCAATAGTCTTGACCAGATTGGTAAATCTGCAATTTTTGAAGGTTTTAAAAGAGACGTGATATATACAACAAATCTATTGAGGATGCAGGCTTCGAAGAATACCAACTCAAGATTTTTGTTTTACTTATTAAATTCTAGCATCACACAGAACGAATTGCACACAATAGTAAAGCCAGCAGTAAATCAGGCATCTTTTACAACAAAGGACTTTCTAAAAATTCCAGTTCCATTAGTCCCTGAAACAGAGCAAAATGTTATGGCTGAAAAATTAACGACTATCGATAAAACTATTGATGCCGAGCAAACCTACTTACAAAAAATGGAAAGTCTTAAAAAGGGATTGATGGAGGATTTGTTGAGTGGGAGAAAACGTCTGAACTGTGATTTTGGTGATTTGCATGATGACCATGATTCAGTTGTAAGTATAGAATCAAATCAATCACCAAAATCAAACAAATCATAGTGCAGACAATGGTTCAGACAACTTACAAATATTCTGAGCTAACCGGCAAAATCATTGGCTGTGCTATGGAAGTGCATAAACGATTGGGCAACGGGTTCCAAGAAGTGATTTATCAACGGGCTTTGGAAATAGAGATGAAGCTGGCTGGTATTGAATTCAGCCGAGAGCATGAAATGCCTATTTTCTACAGAGATGAGCAAATTGGCACACGAAGGGTTGATTTTTTAGTGGAAGGCGTTATCAGTGTAGAATTGAAAGCAATAACCAAATTAGAAGATGTTCACTTTGCACAAGCAATCAATTATCTGGAGGCATACAATCTTGAAATTGGTTTGCTCATAAACTTCGGTGAAACCAGCTTGAATTTTAAACGGCTGACAAATAAAAAATACAAATCACCTGAATCACCAAAATCAAACAAATCATAATGCAGACAATCAAGTAAATCAAGATGCAGACCATATTGACATGAGCAAAAAGAATAACATACCGACAGATGAGGGCTTTAATGAGATATTACTTTATACAACACCCGGTGGGCAAGTAAAGGTTGAAATTTATTTGCGGAACGAAACCATTTGGCTTACGCAACAAAAAATAGCTGACCTTTTTGGGGTGGAACGGAGTGTTGTTACCAAGCATCTGAAAAACATTTTTGACACCAAAGAACTCGACCCGGTTTCAGTATGTGCAAAAATTGCACATACTGCTGCTGATGGAAAAACATATAAAACCCAATTTTACAATCTGGATGCAATTATTTCAGTGGGTTATCGTGTGAACAGCAGTCAGGCAACATCGTTTCGTATTTGGGCTACAGAACGGTTGAAAGAATACATCATCAAAGGTTTTACGATGGATGATGAAAGACTGAAAAATCCTCACAATATTTTTGGCAAGGATTATTTTGAAGAACAACTTGCACGAATACGCGACATCCGTAGCAGTGAACGAAGATTCTATCAAAAAATAACAGACATCTATTCGCAATGCAGTGCCGATTATAGTGTTGACAATGATATTACCCAAAAATTTTTTGCTACGGTTCAAAACAAATTGCATTGGGCTATAACCGGACAAACAGCAGCAGAACTGATTGCTGCAAGAGTGGACAGCACAAAGCAAAATATGGGATTAACCACATGGAAAAATGCTCCGAAAGGGAGCATCCGTAAAACAGATGTAGGCATTGCAAAAAATTATCTGAACGAAAAGGAATTAGACGGCTTAAACAGAATCGTTACCATGTATTTGGACTTTGCCGAAAATCAGGCAAGAAAAGGTGTAGTGATGTATATGAAAAATTGGATTGAAAAGTTAGACGCATTCCTGCAGTTCAACGAAGAAGCGGTATTGAAAAATCTAAGTAAAGTTTCACATGAAGTGGCTGTGGCACTTGCTGAAAGTGAATTTGAAAAATTCAGAATTGTACAAGATAAATTATTGGAAAGTGATTTTGATAAGGCAGTAAAAAAAATTTCGGTATCAACCGATAAAAAGACAAAATAATTATGGCAGAATATATCAATGTAGAAAAACCGTTTTTAGATAAACTGCGCCAGTTAGGTTGGCAAGTGATAGACCAAGGCATTGGCGTTCCACAAGACCCTTCAAAAAGTTTGAGAGAACACTTTAAGCAGGTGTTGTTGCCCCAAGTATTTAAAGACACCGTAAAGTCTATCAACAAAACGGCAGACGGCAAAGAATGGCTTACTGACAGACAGCTTGAGGAATTGCTTACAGAAATTCAAAGCTTTTCGAGCAAAACCTTGCATGAAGCCAATAAAGAAATTCACCGCTTATTGATTAAAGGCACAACGGTAAACAAAAACGAATTCACGGGTGAAGTGAACCCAACCGTTCGTTTGGTGGATTTCAAAAACTATGACAAGAACAGTTTTATTGCCATCAATCAGTTTCGTTTGCTTACTCCCGGTGCAAGCCGCCAGGGCATTATTCCTGATATTGTTTTATTTCTAAACGGTTTGCCATTGGTAGTGGTAGAAGCTAAGGATTTTGATGTGGCTGAACCATTAAGCGAAGCTTTTTTGCAGGTTACCCGATATGCCAATACCAGAGAAGATGATTACGGAGTAAAGGAAGGCGAAGAACGGCTTTTTCACTACAATTTGTTTAGCATCATTACCCACGGTTATGAAGCCCGTGTAGGAACCATCAGTGCTGATTTTGATTTTTACAACAATTGGGTGGACATATTTCCCGAAGAATACAAAACGGTTGCTTTCCCACCTGATGAAGAACGTCAGGAAGTAATGATTTGCGGAATGCTCAACAAGGAAATCTTGGTGGACATTCTGAAACACTTCACCCTTTTCATGGAAATCAAGAAAGGTGTGGAAGTGAAAATTGTAGCTCGTTACAATCAATACAGAGCCGTTGGCAAAATCATTCGTAATCTCCGTGAAGGAACAAACCCCAAAGAGAAAGGTGGTGTGGTTTGGCATACACAAGGGAGCGGAAAAAGTTTGACTATGGTGTTTCTTATCCGAAAACTCCGCAGCAGTGATGATTTAAAAGACCTGAAAATTATTTCCATTGTTGACCGTGTGGATTTGGAAGAGCAGTTGGCAGACACCTTGAAATATGCCAATGAATCATTGTCCATCATTGACAGTAAAACAGATTTGAACCTTTTGGATGATGATACCGGAAACTTAAATCTGGTGATGATTCACAAGTTTTTGGCAGACAACAATGTTTCGGCACAATCGCTGATTGATGCGGGTGTAGTTCCCAAGTTTGAAAAATTTGAAACCATCAACAACAGCGACCGCATCTTGCTGATGGTAGATGAAGCCCACCGTACACAAGGCGGAGACATGGGTGATAATTTGTTCAATGCTTTTCCGCAAGCCGTCCGAATTGGATTCACAGGAACTCCTTTACTAACCGAACGACACGAAATCAAAACGCATGAACGATTTGGTGGTAAATTGGATGAAAACGGTGAGCCGTGGATTGACAGTTACAAGTTTGATAAAGCAGTAGCCGACAGAGCCACTGTTGAAATCAAGTATATTGGAAAAGTTTCCAACGATAAAATAGATGATAAAGAACTGTTTGATGCTGAGTTTGAAGACCTTTTTCAGAAAAGAACTCAGGAAGAAAGAGAAGAAATTCAAAGGCGTTACGGTTCATTCATTGCCTATCTCGAAAGCAAAGACCGTATTGCCGAAATAGCTAAAGACATTGTTGAACATTATTACACCGATATTTTGGTGAATGGCTTTAAAGCACAAGTAGTGTCTTCAAGTATTGTGGCAGCTGTTCGCTACAAGTACGAACTGGAAACTGCAATCAAAGAGAAAATTGCTCAATTGAAAGCATTGCCTAATGATGAAAGAGATGATGACCGCATAAAGCAATTAGAATTTTTAAAAGTTGCTGCAGTAGTTTCGGGTATGGGTAACAATGAACTCGGTTACATCAGCAAGGCAAGAAGTGAAGCCAAAGATTGGGATGCTGTAAACAGCTTCAAAAAAGACTTTGACTATTCGCAGGAAGAAGGCGGACAATACAAAAAACCCGAATCAGGCATAGGAATTTTGTGTGTTTGCGACCGCTTGTTGACTGGCTTTGATGCTCCCATTGAGCAAGTAATGTATCTGGACAAAATCATGAAAGAACATGACTTGTTCCAAGCCATAACAAGGGTAAACAGAACTAAAAAAGGTAAAACATTTGGGCTTATAGTGGACTATATCGGCATTACCAAACATTTACAACAAGCCTTAGGTATTTACACAGACAAGGACAAGGAAAAAGCGCAGCACTTTCTGAATGTATTCCGAGACATCAACAAAGAAATTCCTGTATTAGAAGCACGCTATAAAAGGGTTTTGAATTTGTTCACAGAAAATAACTTGAACGAAATTGAAAACTTCCTGAATCAGAAATTTACAGACCAAGCAGCAGAGTTTGAATTTTCCGAAAGTTGCATAGAGCAAGCAAAGAATATAAAATTCAGAGCCGAACTACTTACCTATTCCAAAAGTTTTTTCGATAGTTTGGATTTGCTTTTCAATACGCAGGCAGGTGGCGAATATTGGGTAATTGCGAAACGATTAGGTTACTTGCTATGGAGAATCAAAGACCGTTACAAAGACGAAACCATGGACTTGAAGTGGGCTTCACAGAAAGTCCGCCAGCTCATTGACAAACATTTATATTCTTTAGGCATAGATACCAAAGTTCAGCAGGTTTCTATTCTTTCAGATGAGTTTAAATCAAAAGTTGATTATCTGAACAAAACTCCAAAATCGAAAGCATCTGAAATGGAACACGCCATTCGTTGGCACATCAAAGTAAATCTTGAAAAAGATCCGACACTTTACAACCGTTTCAAAGACCGCCTTGAAACAATTTTAAATTCATACAAAGAGAATTGGGAAGAAATAGTAAAGCAGTTGGAAGGTTTGCGGGAAGAAATGAAAGTAGAGAGAAAAAAGGATGAGCCGTTTTTCGATTTAATAAATACCTACCTATATAACCCGACAGAAACAGAAATTGAATATTGTAGAGTTCTTACTGAAAAAACTTTATCAATAATAAAAGATTCGGCAACAATCAAAAACTTCTGGGATAAACCTTCAGAAATAAGAACAATGGAAGGCAAACTACAGGAAGAAATTAATTTTAGTAACCTGCTTATTCTAAAAGACAGAGCCGCAGAATTGAGTTCCGAACTTATGAAGCTTGCAAAAAACCGAATGGACAGGCTGAATTAAAATCATGCTAATCATTTAATCAAATGAATCATAGTTCAGACAAATGAAGTTAGACAGCATCCATATTGACATTGAAAAAACCGAAAGAAGAAAAACGGTAAGCATTTTCATTGAACGAAACGGTTCAGTAAAAGTGCTTGCTCCCATTACTGCAAGTGATGATAAAATTGAAGCGGCTGTAAAAGCAAAGGAGTATCAGATATTTCAAAAGCTGGCTAAATGGAAAGAACTGAATCAGGGTAAAGTAAAACGCGAATATGTTAACGGACAATCCTTTCTTTATTTAGGCAGAAACTACCGTTTACAACTAACCGAGCATCAAGATGTGCCATTGAAAATTTCAGGTGGATTTTTTCATCTTGACAAAAAGTATTTACCAAAAGCAGAAAAGGTTTTTAAGGATTTCTATCGTGCAAAGGGTTTTCAAAAAATTCAGGAACGAATTAAACTCATTGAAGAAAAATTTGAAACAAAACCGACATCCATCAAGGTTTTGGAACTTCAAAACCGTTGGGCTTCGTGGACTCCTAAAAACGGTTTAAACTTTCACTGGAAATGTATCATGGCACCTGTTTCGGTGCTGGACTATATCATTACTCATGAAATGGTTCATTTAAAGCATCCGAATCACTCGCCTGAATTTTGGAATGAATTAGACAAGAAAATGCCCAATTACCGTGAACATGAAGATTGGTTAAAAAGAAACGGAGTAAAAATGTCATTATGAGAACAGTCCAACGCAGAGGTGTATGCACATTTATTCGCTTGCGTTATTTGTTTTTCAGCGGTGCTCATGATTTTCAATTGCAAACCGCACAAGCCCAAGCACAAACCAAAGCTATGTCAATGAGCTTGCAAAGCCAACGCTTCACTTTTTCAACCAGCTAAAAGTAAATACACCGAAATACCTGCTTCATTCGAAGCGATTTAAGCAAGGTTTCTATTGGATACAGAGTAAAATGATTGGTTTTCAGGCAGCTCTAAAAAAAACTTATTAGAGCCCGATATTGGCAATTTTGCCGATATTGTTTTGATGTAAGTAGTTCTTGCATTTAATTTGCTCAACAATTCACCCTTAAAATTATCATCTTATGAAACATAAATTAACCATTATTGCAGTTGTAGTGCTTGCTTTCCTTACGCTAAATGTCTATGCAATTTCCAATCAACCAAAAGAAGCAAAAGAAACAGACGAACCGCCCAAAAGAAATTTAAAAATCCTCCCCCAAGACATAAGCAAAGAGGCTTTAAAAGACACAATGAAATTCTTTTCTAATGCGCTGGGTGTTAAATGCGGATTCTGCCATGTATCAAGCAAAGACAATCCCAAAGAATTAGATTTTGCAAGTGACGAAAATCATTATAAAGAAGCAGCGCGTTTTATGATGAAAATGACTACCGAAATTAACGACAAATATTTTATTCCTTTTGCAGGACCTGACGGACAACAAATCGTTCCCAATAAAATCAACTGTATGACTTGTCATAACGGGAACAAAGAGCCGATTACTTCACATGCAGATTCAAAATAAAATGTGTTTTTTATACTGAACCTGTTCAGAATTACATAGAACAAACTTTCATCATGCTGTCGGACTCATTCGTTTAAGCGCAAGAAGTTTCTATGTTGTTTTGCAAAAGTGGTACTTTTGCAATTCGCTATGCTAAAGCAATTTCAAGCAGAGATTCAAAAACTCAACCTAATCACACATCACAAAATAGGACTGGCTATCAGTGGCGGTGTGGATTCGGTTGTATTGTTACAATTATTGCTTGATTCGGAGTTAAAAAACATCATTTTACTTCATGTAAATTATGGGTTGCGCGGCAAAGAGAGTGATGAAGATGAGGCGTTTGTGAGAAATTTGGCTATCACTTACAATTTACAAATTGAAATATTGGATGCTAAGAATCAATTTAATAAGCATACCGGTATTCAAGAAAAAGCACGTCAAATAAGGTATGATTGGTTCAATACTTTTATTAATAACAACAGCATAGACATTGTATTGACTGCGCACCAACAGAATGATTTGAGCGAAACGCTTTTGCTTAATCTGTTTAGAAAAACCGGAATAGACGGTTTGACCGGAATGGGAAACCGCCAAAGGTTTCTTCGTCCGCTCCTTCCCTTTTCTCGCAAGCAGATTGAGGATTTTGCCGAAGAAAAAGGACTTCAATGGCGCAATGATAGCAGCAATATGAAATCGGATTATGCACGCAATTTTATCCGAAACAAAATCATCCCTTTGACAGAAGAAAAGTTTCCCAATGTCATCCAAAATATTGCTGAAACCACCCTTCAAATAAGACAAGAGAAGGATTTATTGCAATCGTTGATTACGCGAATTGCAAAAGATTTATGGATTAGACAAGACGAACAACTCAACATTATTTCTCGCATTCATCTTGTCGGATTTAACCAAGCTTCGCTACTATTACATTATCTGCTCGAAGACAAAGGGTTCAATTATGTGCAGGCAAATGAAATGTGTTTGAGTAAAGATTCGGGAAAAGAATGGGAATCTGAGCTTTATAGGGCATGTACAAGCGATGATAAGATTTGGATAATACCCAAATCTTTGCACACACAGGAACATTCATTCCGTTGGATAATAGGAAAAGAAATACAATTGGATTGGGGCATTATGCATGTCAGCACGAAACAATTGCCATCAAATTCTTATACCTTGTATTTGGGCGAGTCCTTAGTAGGCAAAGAGATTGAAATGCGTTTTTGGGAATTAGGAGATAAAATCCAAATGGCAAACAATGGTCAGAGTAAAAAGCTGAGCGATTTGTTTACAGAACACAAAATTCCGGTTCTTTTGCGCAAGTTAATACCCGTCTTTTTAATTGAGAATCAGATTGTTTGGATTCCGGGAATACGTACCGCACCCCCCATGAATAATCCACAAAATAACCACTCTAATCTATTAATAAGTGCAAAACACTTATTATTGTAGCTTGTAATCAGAAATTAAATGAAAAAATTATTATCAGTACTCTTTGCCATGGGTTTTGCATGGCAGGCAAATGCCGGATGTTCGTTGGTAAACGTGCCCTTGCAAGACAGAATTAACGAAAATGAAATGGTGTTAGAAGCCACAGTAATTTCAAAATTCTCTTATAAGAATCAGTCAAATAATTTTATTTATACCGCCCATACTTTACAGGTACACAAGTATTTTAAAGGTAGTTCAAACCAAGAATTCATCACACTTCTGACAGAAGGTGGAATTGTAGGTAATGAGGCGGTTGGGGTGAATCCAAATCTTGAGACTCAAATAGGTCAAAGCGGAATTTTCTTTATTAGCAGAAATTTCAGTTGGGACAACCCTGAAAATCAAACATTCACTTATTATTCCAAAACCGGTCCATTGGGTTTTATCTCTTATGATTATAATAAGAAAAAGGCTTTTGACAATCTGAACCAATGGGGTGATATAAAAACCAATTTAATTCCTCAAATAAAGAACCTCACCCAACAAGAGATTATTATTTCTCAACCCAATGAGCCCAAAATAAATGGCAGGAGAGTAACTCCTACCATCACAAGTTTTTCACCGGCTTCCATTGATGCGGGAACTCAACAAATACTCACCATTACCGGAACCGGTTTTGGTGCGAGCAGAGGCTCAGGCTTTGTTTTCTTTCCCGATGCCAATAACGGTGGAAGCGGCTATGTATTCCCTAACTCAGGTGATTATGTTTCATGGACAGACACAGAAATAAAACTCAGAGTGCAAACAAGAGCCGGAACAGGTAAATTCAAAGTATATAATAGTACCGGTGACAATGTTACCTCTGCTACAAACCTCACTATTCCTTGGGCACATCTCAATATTGCATATTATACACCTCCTCAGGTTCCGGACACTACGGCATTTGAATTAAGGCATATAGGGCAAAACGGAAACGGTGGAATTACATGGATTTGGGACACTAAGTTTATAACCAACACTCCTGCTGTCAATTCTTTTATCAGAGCTATTGAGTCATGGAGATGTAACACCCTGATTAATTGGGATACAACAGGCATCTTATCAAATGACACCATGATGAACGATAATAAGAACATGGTTTTCTTTGATAAAGGCTGGCTGGGTTCATCTATTTTGGGTACTTGCTACTCATTTTATAGCGGTTGTTATATACCGGGTGGCATGGACTGGTATGTAACCGGAATGGATATTGTTTTCAAAAAGAGTGCAAATTGGGAATATGGACCTGCAGCGCCTACGGGTGGAAAAACTGACTTCGAGTCTGTTGCACTGCACGAACTTGGACACGGGCATCAGTTAGGACACGTGATCAATACCAACAATGTAATGCATTATTCCATTGGACCCAATACCGATAAAAGAACCCTTCAAAGCAATGATACTGCTTGCGGTAACTATATAACAAGAAAAAGTACAACGTCTATTTGCAGCAAACAAGCCATGAGTTTAATCAACCCCGGTTCTTGTCAGTTTGCTCCTTTAGCTGCTGATTTTAGTGTTGACAAATCCAACGCATGTGCTAAAGACACCGTTATTTTTTCTGACCTTTCTCAAGGGAATATCACTTCTTGGGCATGGGATTTTGGATTAGGTGCAGTTCCTGCGACCGCAATTGGTCAAGGTCCTCACAAAGTCATTTATAATATTGGCGGAAACAAAACCGTAAAATTGGATATTGCCAGCGGAAATTCTTCCGACAGCAAGCAATATTCCGCAATGGTATCCGTGAAATCTACTGCTCAACCTATTGCTGACTTTACTTCTTCATTTGTGAAAGGCTGTGAAATGTCTTTTTCAGTAATAAATCCTATTGTAACTACCACCTACACCTGGGACTTTGCCGGACAAGGCACTGACAATGGTAATAACCCATCATTTGCTTTCTCCAACGGAGGGGCTCATAATGTCAAATTAACAGCAAGCAATTCTTGTGGTTCAATTTCGGAAACTAAGGAAGTGAACTTTATTTGTACAGATTTTTCAACTGACAAACAGGATGCTTGTATGTTCGAAACCGTTACCTTCACAAATCTATCAGGACCCGCAAACACATTAAGCTGGGACTTTGGCTTCGGTGCTACACCTGCTACTGCATCCGGTGCCGGACCTCATAAAGTTATTTATAGTAATGGTGGCAATATTAGCATCAGTTTGACTTCAACAGATTTAAAATCAACCCAAACCATAAGTAAAAATTTGAATATCAAAAATGCAGATCATCCTCACGCTGATTTTACCTTTGACAACAAGGGCAATTTTGAACTTCAATTCAATAATAGTTCTACAGGACTAAACAATAATTACACTTGGTCATTTGGAGACGGTAATACAAGCGTTGACGAAAACCCGAATCACAAATATATTTCTAATCCAAATGGATTACAAGTAACTCTAACTGCTCGAAACGTATGTGACAGCAATATTTTAAGCATTACACTGCCGGAATTTGCATCGGTGAACACATTAAACAAGCACAACACTTGGGGCATATATCCTAATCCTACCCATGACGAATTACATATTAAATCTGAGCAAAATGTTGTCATTCAAAAGATTGTCATCGTTGATGTAGTTGGAAAAATTGTTTTTGAAAAGAGTATTAATAACAATGCAACTCAATACACACTTGACTTGCAAACATTGAGTCCTGGTATTTATACAATGAGTGTATATTCAGAACAGGGCAAATACAGTCAGATTATTCGCAAGCAATAGCGCTTAGTTGCTTATGCAGTTCAATAACCTGCGGGATGATCATATCTTGCAGGTTATTTTTTATAACAAAGTCAGCAAGTTTGACTTTTTCCTCATCCGGCATTTGCTTCTCCATTCTTTTTAAAACATCTTCTCTGGAAATGTTGTCGCGCTTACACACCCTGCGGATACGCAATTCTTTGTCCGCAAGCACCATAATGGTTTTGTCCAATAGTTTATAAGAGCCGGATTCAAAAAGTATAGCGGCTTCTTTCAATGTATAAAGTGTGTCCTTGTGTTCTTCGCAGAACTGTTTGTAGTCGGCTTCTACACGCGGATGAATGATTTGATTGAGTTGAAGGAGTTTGTCTGTATCGTTAAAAACAAGAGAGGCAATATATTTTCTGTTATAAGAGCCAAAAGCATAGGCTTGGTTGCCAAACAATGCAATAATTTCTCTAACAATGTCAGGATGATGTTCGGTAAGCCATTTGGCTCTTGCATCAGCATTATAAAAAGGAATACCCAGAGAAACAAAAACAGCGGAAACTGTACTTTTTCCGCTGCCTATACCTCCGGTTATGCCTACTTTAAGCATAACAATATGTTATTTGGTTGGAACTCCTTGTGCTGCAAGGCTTAACTCTGCAGAAAGTCCGGATTTCTCGATTACAAAACTTGTTGTGCCTTCACACTCGATAGTTACCTTAGTGTCCTGTATAGAACCTACTTTTCCGTGAATACCACCGGTTGTAACAACTTTATCTCCTTTTTTGAGTTCTTCAAGAAACTTTCTGGTCTTTTTATTCTTTTTGGTTTGTGGCAAAATCATAAAGAAATAAAACACAACGATAATCAGGATTAAAGGTAAAAAAGAGCCAATTCCTCCAGCGGGAGTGGCTGCGTCTAATAAAATACTTGTTAATAGCATGAATGATATATTATTTTGATTTGGGTAATACGGTTGCTTTGATTGTTAAATAAGCGTTTGCCTCTTTTGAGTTGGTGGTAACTGTAACTCTTTTGGTGTTCTCTCCTACCTTACCTGAACTATTAAAAGAAACGGTAATCTTGCTTTCTTGACCCGGCTTAATAGGTTCTTTTGGGAAAACCGGCACAGTACAGCCACAATCTCCTTTAGCATCTGAAATCAATAGGTTTGCTGTTCCATTATTTTTGAATTTAAAAGTAGTTTCAACTACTTCTCCTTCTGTAATAGTGCCGAAATCGTGGTCATACACGTTGAATGTAATTTCGGGCATACCCTGAGAAGCTCCATTGGGATTATCCGCAGTAGCATTGTCTTTGATTACATCTGTTGTAACTCCGGACTTTTCGGAATTTCCGCATCCATAAGAAACAACAGCTGCAACACAAGCAATAAGCAATATCTTTTTCATTTGTTTGATTTATAAATAGAGTGCAAAAGTATTATTTTTTATTTGTCTCGCAAGCCCCGTCCCTCTTTCTTAATCTTACCCTCCGACAACAATAAATCTTTTGTTTTGTCAAGTACACCGTTTATAAAAATATGGCTCTTGTCTGTGCTAAATATCTTTGCCAAATCTATATACTCGTTAATGGTTACCTTCAACGGAATTGTGGGGAAATACAGAAACTCCGATATAGCCATTTCCATCAGTAGAATATCAACCTTGGCAATGCGCTCGGTGTCCCATGATTTTGCCACTACTTGCAATATTTTGTGATAGCTGCTGCTCTCAACAATTGTTTTTTCGACTAAATCTCGAACAAAATCATAATCTTCTTCTTCGTCTTTATAAACTTTTTGGATAAAGAGCGTATTGTTTAAATAGGAATTCCGAAGTGAATCCGAAAGCATCTGATAGAAGTTAAACACATCGTAGTCCCAATCATAGTAAATATCAGCCATCTCATCCTGAAAGTCTGTATTTGTTTCAAAAAGATAACCGTACAGACTCAACAAAAATTCCTCTTGTTGCTTTTGATTGGGTTCATCAAAAACAATGTAGTCTTTGAAAAAGTCGGTGTTTTTCATCTCTTTAAAAATTTTCTCAAAAAGTTCTCCTTGGTTTTTCCAGTCAAAAGGAGATTTTTTTAATATGGCGTCTAACTCTTTGGAATCTTCTGTCAGTGCGACAAATACATTGTTTTCCAGCACTGAAGTCTGTCTAATCTTTTCTTTGTCGGGAAAATACTTAGACAATTCAAAATCTTTTTCAGATAATAAGTAATGATACAAAGCTGAAGGCAAGAGCAATAATTGCCCGTACATCTGCTCAAACAACTTCATATTATGATTAAATGCAGCCAGTATCTTCTTGGGGTCGGCTTCACCTTTTGACCTTTCGGAGAACAATATCTGAAAGGCTTTTATTCTTAAATTTCTGCGTGCCAGCATAGAGAACTTTTGGAGGTGCGAAAATAGTCTAATATCTGAGTGAGAAACAAAAAAACAAGATTTAATTTGTGGACGTGAAAACCCTATCTCTCACAACTATTTTAATATTACTTTTAGTTCTTCAAAATGCTTGTACCCTTTCTAACAAACAAGCAAAAACATTTACAGGTAATGAGCTCATAAAATATTCAAAACTGTTGTCAATCAAAGAAAGCAAAGACACTTTTCTCATAACAGTATCAACAGTTGACAATAAACTATTTGAATATCCTATCAGTAAACGCGACACACAATATTATCATAAAATTGCATCCTTGTCATCAGTTTTTTCCGGATTCTTATGCGAAATCGAAGCTCAAAATTCCATCATTGCGGTGGATGATATCAGTTTTTTGAGCAATCCAAATTTACTTACACGCAACCCGACTTCGGTCAGCACGGGTGGTGTGATCAATGCTGAATTACTGATAAGTCTTCATCCTGACCTAATCATACATTCAGGGTATGGAGAAATTTCATCCATTCTTCAAGACAAACTCAAATCCTTGAATATTCCATTGTTTTTATGCAATAATTATCTGGAAGAAAACCCATTGGGGCGAGCAGAATGGATAAAAGCCTTTGGAATACTTAGTGGTAAAAAAGAGGAAGCTTTTAGCTTATTCAACAAAATCGAATCTGAATATAATGCTCTTAAAGGCAAGACATACCCGCATCAGCCAAGGGTTATGATTGGAATTCTTTTTGGAGGCATTTGGGATGTCCCTGCGGCTCAAAGCTATACTGCTCAACTCGTTCAAGATGCAGGTGGTGATTATATTTGGAAAAACAATGGGGAAGCCGGCAGAATCCCACTGAGTCTGGAAACCGTTGCTCAAACTGCTCTCAATGCTGACATTTGGCTACATCCCGGTGCATACAAAACATTGGCAAATATGCAAAGTGTAGAACCCAGATATGCTGATTTTAGTGCTTTCAAAAACCGAATGGTTTTCAACAATAATAAGCAAGTAAATGCAAAGGGAGGAAACGCATTTTGGGAAACCGCGCCTGTCCGACCACAAGTAGTTTTACGAGATTTGATTCAAATTTTTCATTCCGATTCGATGCAAAACTTAGTCTATTACCAAAAGTTGGAATGATAAAATTAGCGGGTTAGCTTTTCAAACCAAACGGTATAAGCATCTACCACTTTCTTGAGAAAAGTATTTACTCTTGTGTCTATGAGTTTATTATTGGCATCAAATAAGTCCGGACTAATTTGAGCCAAATAAGCCTCCGGCTGCTGCATTGTATATACATTCAAGAAAGTAAGGGTTTGGCGCAAGTGATGGTTAGCCCCAAATCCGGCAATATTACCAATGGACATGCTCACTATTGCACCCGGTTTTCCGCTCCAGCAGTTTTGTCCGGCAGGACGAGAAGCTACATCCAGCGCATTTTTCAATACAGCAGGAATTGAGCGATTATATTCCGGTGTAACAAAGAAAACTCCATCAAGTTGTTTGATGATATTTCGGAAAGTAACAAAATTCTCGTGTACACTTTCTTCTGTATCTAAATCCTGGTTGTAAAAAGGCAGATGACCTATTGAAATGATTTTGAATTCATATCCTTCGGGAGCCATTGTTTGTATATTTAATGCAATCTTTTGTGATAATGAATCCTTGCGAAGGCTTCCTACAAATATTCCGATTGTCTTCATGGCATTTTATTTTTTTTGCTTTTGCAAATCTTCCAAAATCTGTTTTTGTTTGTCAATCTCAGTGGCTAAAGCTTCGTATTTCTGCTTGTTTTTGGCAATTTTCCTATTCAACTTATCAATCTTCTTGTTGTATTTGCGCTCTTTTTTCATTTTGGATTTATACTCCTTTTCGATTGAGTTGATTTTACGCTCTTGTTCTTCAATTTTATTATTGAGTTGAAACGCATCAATTTCTTTTTGAAATTCAGGTGCAAAAACAGATAGTGCAGCTAACACCTTAGGTTCAATCGAGGAAGAAACAAAGTTGTCATATCCCATTGACACTAAAATAATGAGCGTAGAAGTTTTCTTATTCCCTTCCACTTTATAATAAATATCACCTTTGTCAAATGGCATCGCATCCCAGCTGGAGGCTTTGTACAACACAAAACCTGATTCACTTGACTTCTTTCCGTTAATGACTTTTGCAAAATATTGGGCAGCCACTTTGCTTAACTCGGACTTGGAGACATTATACTCAATAGAATAAGCTGCTACATCTGATTTATTAAAAGATATTTTGGTTTCTTTGACTTTTTGGGCTTGCAATTGAATTACAAACAAACCGGACATTAATAATACAACAAGGGTTAATACTTTCTTAAACATGATTTTGAATAATTCTTTTTATAAGAGTGCAAATCTACCTTATAAACAAGGCATTAGCCAATGGAGAGCCATATACATATACACAAATAATCTTCAACTTACTTATCCTTTTACATTACTATCCTCAACGTGTTTTCAAAAGTCTAAAAAAATATCACTATGAAAGACATGAATAGCACTTAATTTTGCAGCATGATTTTACACAATAGAGTGAATGGCAAAGAACTCATGAAGAAAATGCATAATTCATCTGAGAGTCGAACCACTATTTCACTATATAAATATCACCACATTGACAACCCTACCCTTTTCAGAGATAATTTGTATTACCATTTCTCGCAATTAGGTGTTTTGGGGAGAATCTATGTTTCTCAAGAAGGTATCAATGCCCAGATTTCGGTGCCTACCGCCAATTTAGAAGAATTCAAAGAATTGTTGAACGGAATAGATTTTCTCAATGGAGTCCGACTCAATATTGCTATTGAAGATAATGGTCATTCTTTCTTCAAACTTACCATTAAAGTAAGAAATAAAATTGTAGCAGATGGTATTGACGACCCCGGATTCAATCCCTCTGACTGTGGAAAACACTTGTCAGCAAAGGAATTTAACGAATTGACATCACAAGAAGGGACTATATTGGTGGACATGCGCAATCATTATGAAAGCGAAATTGGGCATTTTGAAAATGCTATTCTTCCAGATGTAGAAACATTCCGTGAACAACTACCCAAAGTTGCAGATATGCTACAAGACAAGAAAGCTAATCCTATAGTAATGTATTGCACCGGAGGAATTCGCTGCGAAAAAGCAAGTGCTTATTTGAAATACAAAGGGTTTAATAATGTTTATCAGCTTAATGGCGGAATAATTGAATATGCGCGCCAAATCAAGGAACAGAATTTACCTAACAAATTCAAAGGAAAAAATTTTGTATTTGATGAAAGACTTTCAGAAAGTATTTCTTGCGATGTCATTTCACATTGCCATCAATGCGGCAATCCTTGCGACACGCACGTTAATTGCGCCAATACCGGATGCAATATCTTATTTATTCAATGTGAAGAATGTGCTGCAAATCACAATCATTGCTGTTCTGACCTTTGTCAAGAAGTGATTTCTTGGGATGAAAACAAGCAAAAAGAGTGGCGCAAACAACATACAGCCCAAAAGAAAATTTTCAGTAAAGGCAGATTACAGCCTATGCAATCAGTTTAAAAAAATCTTACCCGGATTTAAGATTCCATTCGGGTCAAAGACTTGCTTGATTCCTTTCATTAAAGCAATATGAGTGGGGCTATATACAATAGGCATATATTCTTTTTGCACCAGCCCAATCCCATGTTCGCCAGAGATAGTTCCTCCTAAGGCTTTGCAAGTAATGAAAAGCTCTCTAATCGCATTGGGAATCATTATTTTCCAATCATTGTCAGACAAATTGTTTTTAAGAATATTGACATGCAAATTCCCATCTCCGGCATGTCCATAACAAACACTCTGAAAACCATATTTACTTTCAAGTTCTTTCACACGTGCAAACAATTTGGGTAATTCAAAACGAGGGACAACTGTATCTTCTTCTTTATAAATTGAACTTTGTTTGACAGCCTCCCCCATGATTCTGCGCAATTTCCAAAACTTCTCTTGTTGTTGGGCAGTTTCGGCAAGTTCGGTTTCACCGGCTCCATACTGTTCAAGTGTTTGGTATATCTGCTCACAATCAGCCATA
This sequence comes from Bacteroidota bacterium, assembly GCA_023957335.1. Lineage (NCBI taxonomy): Bacteria > Pseudomonadati > Bacteroidota > Bacteroidota bacterium. The sequence continues at coordinate 21,357 of JAMLHC010000002.1, forward strand.
AGCATTTCGAGATTATTTCCATCCAATTCTATCAAAACAAACGCCTCGACTCCTTCTGTGTTCATAGGTATTCCGGTTACTTGCGATGCAATTTCCATAGCCTTGCGTTCCATAAACTCCATAGCAGATGGGGTAATCCCTTTGCGCATGATTTCAGGGATAAATACACAAGCATTTTCAGCTTTTTCGAAACGGGTTAACATCAACAGTCTGTGAGCCGGATAGGGTATCAGTTTAAGCACAATCTCTGTAACCACACCCAAGGTGCCTTCACTCCCCACCATCAACTGAGTGAGGTTGTAACCCGTGCTGAACTTGAGGGTATCTGCTCCTGTCCATATCAACTCACCATTGGGCAAAGCGACTTGTAAGTTCAAGACATAATCTTTGGTCGTCCCATACTTAACCGCTCTGGGACCTCCTGAAGCATGAGCAATATTTCCACCTAAAAAGCAAGAACCTTTGCTGGCAGGGTCGGGCGGATAAAATAATCCTAAGGGTTCTACTGCATTGCGCAATTCTTGATTGATAACGCCCGGCTGCACACGTGCTTGAAGATTTTTTAAATCAATCTCGATGATTTTATTCATCTTTTCTAGTGATAGTGAAATTCCTCCCAAAACCGGCAGACTTCCTCCACTCAAGCCTGTACCGGCTCCTCTGGGTGTAACAGGTATCAAATGTTTATTGCAAAATGACAATATGCTCGCAACCTGATTTGCATCTGTGGGCAACAAAACAACTTCCGGCAAGAAAAAAAGATCTTCTGTATGATCACTTCCGTAGGGTTGAATTTTACTTTCCTCAACAATAATTTGTTCAGGCGGAAGTATGGCACGAAGCTCGCGCAGATGTTCTTCTGATACTTTGTGGTATTGCATTGTTAAAAAATAAATACTTTTGACTTCTGAATCTGACAACAAAAATGAACAAAACAATTAGTAAAATCATCCTGCTTTTCGGAATAGTTCTGATTACTTTTCCCCAAATTACACAAGCACAGAACCTTGTATTAAACGACATCTGGGCTTCATCTAAATATAGTCCAAAAGGAGTTTCAAATTTTGTAGCAATGCAAGACGGCAAACGTTTTGTCAAACTCGATGACAACGAAATCAACACCTATGATTTAAAAACAGGGAAGAAACTTGCAACCATAGTAAGTAAATCCGATTTGAAATTCAAAGGAAAGGAAATTACCATCTCCTCTTTCGATTTTAGTGCAGATGAAACTAAAGTATTGATTGAAAGCGATATTCAACCCATTTACAGACATTCCTATGAAGCTAAGGCTTATGTACTCAATCTAAAAACCAAAGAAATTAAATATGTTTTTGGAGAGCCATGCAGATACCCCACTTTCTCACCTGATGGAGACAAAGTGGCTGCTGTTTTACACAACAACCTAATAGTAGAAAACTTGAGCAATGGGAGCGTAACTGCCATTGGAGGTGATGGCAAGGCAAATGAAATCATCTATGGTGCGGTTGATTGGGTGTATGAAGAGGAATTCAGTATGAGTCGCGGTTTTGAATGGAGTCCGGACGGTAAGAGAATTGCTTATTTGCGATTTGACGAAAGGAAAGTACCCGAGTTTACGATTGAATTATATAATGGAGATTCCTACCCCAAACCGGAGACCTACAAATATCCAAAGGCAGGAGAACCTAATTCCATTGTGAGTGTGAACGTTTATGATTTAACTGCATTAAAATCCATCAGCATTGCAAGCACCGAGAACGATGATTCCTATTTGCCACGTATTCAGTGGGCTAATGCTGATATATTATATTTCCAACAGTTAAACAGACATCAAAATCACTTGGCAATCAAAAGATACATCCCAAGTAAAGACCTGACAGAAACCGTATATGAAGAAGACAACAAGTATTATATTGACATAAATGACCAATACTATTTTGACAAAACAGGAACACGGTTTGTGTTTTTGAGTGAACGCAAAGGATTTAATCAGATTTTTGAATACAATACACAAAACAAAGCATTGACTGAAATCACAATGCCTACATACGATGTAGATGCCATTAAATACTTTGATTCAGACAAAGGCGTAATTTACTTTACGTCTGCAGAAGAAACTCCAAGCGAAAGACAACTCTATAAAATTGAAATTTCCAAAAAGAAGAAAACCAAAATCACAAATGGTGCAGGATGGCACAATGTTACATTTACAAAAGGCGGACACTTTTTTATGGAAGTTTTTTCCACCTTCTCTACCCCACCCATTTACCTGCTTAAAGACAATAACGGCAAGCTCGTTAGAGAATTAGAAAATAACGAGATATTATCCAATAAGTTAAAAAACGAAAAGTTTGGTTCCTACAGTTTTGGGCAACTCACCACATCAAATGGAGACAAACTTAACTACTGGCAAATACTTCCAACTGATTTTGATGCAAATAAAAAATATCCGGTTTTGTTCTATGTATATGGCGGTCCCGGCTCTCAGACTGTTAAGAACCAATGGGGTGGCAGCAATTATATCTGGTTTCAAATGCTTGCCCAAAAAGGTTATATAATTATGAGCGTAGATAACCGTGGCACCGGTTTCAGAGGTGAAGAATTCAAAAAATGCACATATCTGAACTTGGGCAAACTGGAGATTGAAGACCAAATTTTATCTGCGCGCTGGATGGCAGCGCAACCTTATGTGGATGCAAGTCGAATCGGAATCTGGGGCTGGAGTTATGGCGGATTCATGAGTTCTTTGGGTATTACTTTAGGTAGTGATATTTTCAAAACGGCTGTTGCAGTAGCACCGGTTACCAATTGGAAGTTTTATGATAATATTTACACCGAAAGATATATGCGCACTCCCATTGAGAACAAAGACGGATACGAATTTAATGCACCTCTTGCACACGTTAACAAAATCAAGGGAAAGTACTTAATCATTCACGGCACGGCTGATGACAACGTGCACATGCAGCAGTCTATGGAAATGGTGCGTTTGATGGTAGAAAAAAACATTGCTTTCGAATCCGAATTTTATCCAAACAAGAATCACGGTATCTATGGCGGCTTGACCAGACTCCACTTATTCAACCGTATCACAAATTTTATCGTAGAAAATTTGTAGTTTTTATTTTTACATTCGCAGTCTTAATTAATTAAATACCAATATGCATCCTTACTCAATTATGTTATTAGCCTGGGGGGCAGTTGCCATCTGGGTAGCCTTTGTAATCTTATTAAATCGTAAAATTCATCCTAAAGCATTATTTGCTTTATTTATGGTGGAACTATGGGAGCGATTCAGTTATTATGGAATGCGTGCTTTGCTCGTTCTTTACATGACTTCTGAGATTGTAAAAGGAGGTTTTGCTTTTGATGATGCCAAAGCCTATGGAATCTATGCCGCTTATGGGGCATTGGTGTACCTCACCCCGCTGGTGGGAGGTGTACTTGCCGACAAGATTATGGGTTTTAGAAAAGCCATTATTTGGGGTGCATTGCTCATGGCGCTTGGACAATTTACGCTTTTCCTTGACAACCAAACCACTTTCTTTTTAGGTCTTGCCTTTCTCGTCATTGGAAACGGATTTTTCAAACCCAATATTTCCAGTTTGATAGGTAGATTTTATAAAGAAGGCGACCCCAAACGAGATGGTGCTTTCACCATTTTTTATATGGGTATCAATATTGGTGCATTTTTAACACCTTTAACTTGTGGTGCTATCGGAGAAATTGAAGGATGGAGATATGGATTTTTAACGGCTGGATTGGGAATGATGTTAGGCTATGTGATTTTTTTGCTTGCCCAAAAGAAAGGATGGTTGGAAGAATACGGCTATGCACCTGAAAGTGCTTCTACGCCTCTTGTTAATGGAATTAGCAACAAAATCCTTCCATTCTTGATTGTACTCATCATGATACCTATCGCTTGGGTTTTGGTAATTAATAATAGTGTAGTAGATATAGGATTGGCTATTTTGGCTGTATTGGTGATAGGATATTTATTGGTACAAGCTAAAAAGTACGACAAAGTTCAGATGCAAAGGATATGGGTAATTGTTATCTTATTGCTATTTACAACTATTTTCTGGACATTCTTTGAACTTGCAGGTTCCGCATTGAACTTATTTACAGAGCGTAACGTGGACAGACACATAGGTAGTTTTAATGCACCCACTACATTCTTTCAATCTGTAAATCCTTTATTCATCATGCTATTTGCGCCAATTTTTTCTTGGATATGGATTAAACTTGGCAATGCAGGAAAAGAGCCTGCCGCTCCTTATAAATTTGCAACGGGCTTAACTTTATTAGGTCTGGGTTATATTGTCTTGACCACAGGTAATAATTATGCAGTAGCAGGATTAGTACCGGCATTTTTCTTAATTATGCTATACTTGTTGCATACATTAGGAGAATTAACACTTTCTCCGGTTGGACTTTCATTAGTAACCAAACTTTCACCTGCAAAGATTGTCGGTTTGATGATGGGAATTTGGTTCTTATCTTCATCCATTGCCCACCAAGGCGGCAAGCACATTGCGGAGTTCACCACTGTAAGTGAAAGCAAAATTGTCAAGAGTGAGTCATTCAAGAATAGAATCGAAGATAAAAACATTGTTAAAGTAATAGAGAATGATGCATTTATAAAATCATTAGAGGATAATTCTGTTGAAAAATCACTGATAAGCGAGCAGATGTTAACTAACTTGAATCAAGCATCCGACACTCCCAGATATGCTATTGGCACAGTTCAGATTAAGGAGATAATGGATGAATCACTTAATGTAAGCAACCAAGACGAAAAAAATCAACTTATTGAAAAAGGCACTAAACACTTCTTGACTTATGGAAGTGTTAATAAAGATTTTGGTCAAATGTCAGAAGAAGCAGCTACTCAGTTAATCAACGAAAGTATCAGCGGTTCTGTGATTTCTTCCTTACGTGCAAATGCATTAGCATTAGGTATGGGAGTTTTTAGGATGTTAGGATTTATTGCTATCGGTTGCGCTGTTGTTTTATTCCTTCTGGGACCCACCATCAGCCGTTGGATGCACGGCATCAAATAACATTCAGATAATATTCAACACGTAAAAAGGCGGAAATATTTCCGCCTTTTTTGTTTCAAATTGTGAATAAACTTAAAATCTAAATTACTTACATTTGCCACTTTATTACAAACTAACTCAGTCGGATTAATGAAAAACAAATACATAGACTTAATTGAACAAACATTTGAATGGCCACAAGATGAATTTGATGTAGAAAATGGCGAATTAAACTTCCATGAAATTAACCTTATGGAGCTTGTGTATCAATATGGCACACCATTGAAGTTTACATACCTTCCCAAAATCTCTGAAAACATCAAAAAAGCCAAAAAATGGTTTAATGTAGCAATGGCAAAAGCCGACTATCAAGGTGAGTACAACTACTGCTATTGCACTAAAAGTTCACACTTTATTCATGTTATAGAAGAAGCATTAAAGAACGATATACACCTCGAAACTTCCTCAGCTTTTGATATCAACCTTATTCAGTCCTTGTATGAAAAGGGGCTAATCAAAAAAGACAAATTCATCATTTGTAATGGATTTAAACTACCTCAATACATTGAAAATATTGCAGAAATCATTGAAGACGGGTACTCCAATGTAATTCCCATTATTGATAACTTTAAAGAAGCCGATGCAATATTGGCAAGAATACAAGGTCCATTAAATGTCGGAATTAGGATTGCTGCAGAAGAAGAACCTAAATTCCCATTCTATACCTCACGACTTGGCATCGGATACAAAGACATCATTCCATTCTTCAAACAAAAAATCAGACCCCGCAAGAATGTAAAACTCAAGATGCTTCACTTCTTTATTAATACAGGGATTGAAGACGATGCATATTATTGGAATGAGCTGCATAAATGTTTGAGAGTTTATTGCGACTTAAAAAGATTTGAACCTGAATTGACCTGTTTAAATATTGGCGGAGGGTTCCCTATTAAAAACTCGCTTAAATTTGATTTTGATTATGAATATATGGCAACAGAAATCATAGCCCAAGTCAAGTCTGTTTGCGATTCACAGGGAGTGCCCGAACCGGATATTTTTACAGAATTCGGCTCATTCACTGTTGGCGAAAGTGGTGGCATAATTTATAAAATAGAAGAACAGAAAATTCAAAATGACCGCGAAAAATGGAACATGATTGACAGTTCTTTTATGACTACGCTCCCAGATTCTTGGGCAATCAACAAGAAATTCATCATGCTTCCTTTAAATCATTGGGATAATACATACGAAAGAGTGCTATTGGGTGGCATTACTTGCGATTCTGATGATTACTACAATTCAGATCAACATTCCAATGCTATATATTTACCGCGATTTGATCCTGAGGATCCTTTGTACATAGGATTTTTTCACACCGGTGCCTACCAAGACAGCATTGGTGGTTATGGCGGAATTCAACACTGCTTAACACCCTCACCTAAACAAATTCTTATTTCAAGGGATGAGGAAGGTGGTTGGGTTACAAAATTATTTAGCAAGGAACAGAGTTATAAAAGCATGTTAAAGATACTTGGGTATTGATGAAGTCTTATAAAAAATACTATCAAATCAAGGCAACACCTGAGGAGTTATATAAAGCGCTGACGTCTCCTTTAATAATTCAACTTTGGACGGGCGAGCCTGCCGAAATGAGTACTGAACCCGATTCAGAGTTTTCTTTGTGGGATGGGGATATTTGCGGAAGAAACATTGAATTTGAGAATGGTAAAAAGATTATCCAACAGTGGTATTTTGGAGATGATACTGATGAATCTATTGTAACAATCAAGCTACATCCACACAACAAGGGCACCTCCGTTGAATTAATCCACACTCATATTCCTGATGAAGCATATGATGACATTGTTATAGGATGGAATGAAATGTATTGGGGTGCTCTAATTGATTTTTTTGAAGAGGAATAAAAAAAGGCTGAAACTTTTAATTCCAGCCTTTGATTCAATACTGTGTTGACTCTTATTTACCTGCGGTTACTTTCTCAATCTCAGTTTGATAGAACTCCATATTTGTTCTATCTTTTTTGAATTTATAGAAATCTCTCAGAATTGTAAGAAGGTTTAATTTTTCTTGCTTATCCTTGATATCACCGGACTCGTATGCTTCTTTCAGAAAAGGGAGTGCCTTTTCATAAAGTGCATATTTTTTAATTTCTAAATCATCATACAAAGCAAAATTGGATGCATTTGCATTCATTTTTTCAATAATAGGAATAGTTTGCTCAATATACATTGCACCCATATTGTATTTTGCATCCATATTACCTTCGTTCAATTCAATGGCTTTCTTGTAATCTCTTTCAGCGGCTGCATAATCTTTTTTCTGGTGGTACAATGTGCCTCTATAAAAATAGTAATTTGAGTTTTCAGGGTCGGACTCAATAGCTTGATTAAACCTCACCAACAATTCATCTGTCTTGCCTTTAGCTAAAAAATAATTAATCTCTTCCACCAACAAATCTTTATTATCAGGATACAACTCTCGTCCTTTTTGCAATGATTCTATTCCTTTGGTTGAATCACCACTTTCGAAATAAGAATGGGCAAGAAAAATATACAGCTGAGGGTCGTCATATTTGTTTGCAATCAGCATGTTCAAATACTTTAATGCATTCGTTTTATCACCTCCTTCATTTGCATAATAATACATGCTCAACAATGATTTATTGGTGGTAATACCATTTTGCTTTAGGTTTTGTTTGTCATCATGAAGTGTGAGATTATAAGCTGCTTCAGCATATTTCACGGCTAAACCATATTGTTGTCTGTCACCGAATTTTCCTGCATCAATCATACAAAAATTAGCTGCATACAACATACTGCTATATACATCTTCTAATTCGCTTTTTTTCTTCTTCTCTGTTGAAATTAAATACTGATAGAAAGATTCAGCAGATTTAATCGAAGCTTCGGAATCAAGTTCATGGAACTTGGGGTCATCTTGGGCATTAGCTGCTATTTGCATATAGACTAAACCGCGATAGTAATACATCTTGGCAGTCCCTTTGGTGGTCTCATGAACATAGGCTTCATCAATCGATTGTTTGGCTCTGGGCAGGTCACTATTCTTAAGTGCAAACCACGCATCGGTTAAATTTTGTGATTGTGCAGAAACGTTGCTTGTGTAAGCGGAAGAAGCAATAAGCATCAAGGATATAAGTAATTTCTTCATAAAGTTGATTTTTAGTCTTTTAGTCAATCTCTCAATTATTGTGCCGTTCCTATATTTGTCATAGGAACGGCAACTTTGTTATTAATCTTCGTTAGGTTCTTCGTTATTATTTTCTTGTGAATTATCAGGGTTGATGATATCTTCAACATTGGCATCATTGATTTCGACTTCGGTATCGGCATCTTCGGCTTCAGGATCAAATTTTATTCTTGCTACAGAAGCTATGCTGTCATTATCCTTAATATTAATCAATCTGACGCCTTGTGTTGCTCTACCCATCACGCGCATATCTGCAACTCTGATTCTGATGGTCATACCCGAACGGTTAATAATCATCAATCCGTCCTTTTCTTCCACAGATTTAATAGCAATTAAATCACCGGTTTTATCAGTAATATTAAGAGTTTTAACACCTTTACCGCCTCTTCCTGTTATTCTGTAGTCATCCAAGTCAGTGCGTTTACCATATCCGTTTTCGGACACCACTAAAATGGTCGTTCCAATATCCGCTTTTGTATCCACACATACCATACCCACAACTTCGTCTTTGGTAGATTCCAGTGTAATACCTTTTACACCGGAGGCTGTTCTTCCCATTGGTCTTACAAGGGATTCATTAAACCTGATAGCTCGACCGGACTTCTTAGCTAAAACAACTTCGCAGGTTCCATTGGTGAGTTTTCCTTCGAGTAATTCATCTCCGTCTCTTACTGTAATTGCATTGATACCATTGGCTCTTGGTCGTGAATATGCTTCTAAAGAAGTCTTTTTAATAATACCTTTCTTGGTACAAAGAATTACATAATTGCTTTCTGTGTACTCTTTGTCGTCAAGATTGTGCACATTAATAAATGCTTTCACTTTGTCATCAGACGGAATCTGAATCAAATTTTGAATAGGTCTGCCTTTGGTTGCCTTACCACCTTCGGGAATTTCATATACTTTGAGCCAGAAACATCTCCCTTGTTCGGTAAAGAATAAAATGTAATTATGTGTGGAAGCAATCATCAGATGTTCAACAAAATCCTCATCTCTATGAATCACTCCTCTGTTTCCTCTTCCTCCTCTGTTTTGTTCTCTATATTCGTCTAAGGTTGTTCGTTTGATATATCCCATGTGTGAAATTGTAACCACCACATTTTCTTCAGGAATCAGGTCTTCAATACTGATATCATCAGCAGACAGAATAATTTCAGACCTTCGTTTATCATTAAACTTTTCTTTAATTTCGAGTAATTCGTCTTTGATAATTTTCATTCGCAGTTCAAACGATGCAAGAACTTCATTGTAGTATTTAATGAGTTCCATAATTTCCTTGTATTCCTCACGAATTTTATCTTGCTCAAGTCCTGTAAGCCTTTGTAATCTCATTTCCAGTATGGCTTTAGACTGGATTTCACTGAGTTTAAACTGCGCCATCAGACCGTCTTTGGCTTCATTAGGATTTTTAGATTTTTTAATAAGTTCTATGACTGCATCAATATTATCTAATGCAATCAACAATCCTTCTAAAATATGGGCTCGTTTTTGGGCTTCATCAAGCAAATATTCTGTTCTGCGGGTAACCACCTCATGTCTGTGGTTTACAAAATGTTTTATCAATCCTTTAAGATTCAACACCTCCGGACGACCATTTACAAGTGCAATATTGTTGATACTAAAAGAACTTTGCAGTGCAGTATATTTATATAATTGATTCAGCACTACATTCGGGATGGCATCGCGTTTGATGTCAAACACGATCCTCATTCCCTGCCTTCCTGATTCATCACGAATGCCACTGATTCCATCAATCACTTTCTCATTTACCAAATCTACCGCTTTCACAATAATTTGTGACGGACTAACCATATAAGGGACTTCGGTTACCACAATCATTTCTTTGCCGGTAGAAGAAGTTTCAAATTCAGCTTTGCCACGCATCACTACTCTGCCTCTGCCGGTTTCGTAAGCGCTACGCACTCCTTCCATTCCATATATAATTCCTCCCGTAGGGAAATCGGGGGCTTTGATATAGGTCATCAAAGTGGGGATATCAACATCATTATTGTCAATGTAAGCAACTGTTCCATCAATAACCTCACCTAATTGATGTGGAGCCATATTGGTTGCCATACCCACAGCAATTCCAGATGCTCCGTTCACAAGCAGATTGGGTATTTTTGCCGGCAATACGGTGGGTTCTTTTAGTGATTCGTCAAAATTGGGTCTAAAATCAACTGTATTTTTATCAATATCAGCCAACATTTCTTCCGCAATCTTTTTCATTCTTGCTTCGGTATAACGCATAGCTGCCGGTGGGTCACCATCAATAGAACCATAATTACCTTGTCCGTCCACCATAGTATATCGCAAACTCCAATCTTGCGCCATACGAACCATAGTATCATATACAGATGAGTCTCCGTGTGGGTGATATTTACCTAATACTTCTCCTACTATTCTCGCTGATTTCTTGTAAGGTCTGTTGTGCGCGAGTCCAAGGTCAGTCATTCCATAAAGGACACGCCTATGTACGGGTTTTAGTCCATCTCTGACATCCGGCAAAGCTCTTGATACAATTACCGACATTGAATAGTCAATGTATGCGGTTTTCATCTCATCTTCGATATTAATCGAAATGATTCTTTCTTCCATGTTTTCGGGGTTCTGATTATCCATTTTTACTCTTTCAAAAGGTGCTGCAATTTATAGTTAAAAGGGTTACAACTTTGGTTATTTGCTCACATAATTTTAACATGAATCAATTATTTAAGAAATGCACTTTATAATGTCATCAAACTCGATTATGGCTGACTCTTTATTTGTCCTAATTACAACTTATATACCTGATTACAACTTAGTTTACTCTTCTACTATTAATCTTCTACTAAGAGTCAAAATGTATTTATCTATAAATTGCTGCTTTTCTTTGGATTTGTATTGCTGAATGTACCTTGGATGTTCGAGTGGCACAATACTATCAAATAGCTTTTCTTCCTTATTAAGTTTATGAATAAAGTTCGCATTCTTAGTACCAAGCACATAAACCTCCTCACAATCTAATCCAAGTTCGATATGTTTTTTGAGCGATTCAATCATAAAATCCTTGACCATCTCAAACAGTTGTTTATCATCGTAGTAATTAGCATTTAACCATGAGCCATTATCAGACTTTCTGATGATGGCAAGCGGAAAGGGCGAATTGATATAAAATTGACCATAAAAACTCTTTGCACCACCATAAGCCATGATCATATCGTACAAAAAAACAGACGAAACCTCGTGTGTCTTTGCAGACTTCATTTTAATTCCACAAATAGAGTCTAATCTTTTAGTGTCTGTAAAAGGCACACCCGTAATACCGGCACCATGACGACTTGGATTGATTCCAATTATAAACTTGCGTTTTTGGTTGTCATTATAATATTGATGATAGAATTTCCTCATCACATCCATTGTTTCAGGGTTTTCAACAAATGGATTCATTACCTTAAATCCCTTTGGCAACTTCCCAACATAAGTAAGATTCTGATTAAATGTAATTATATTTTCTGCAATGGTTTCCAACATCTCTATTGTTCTATAGTCAAGTGCTTACAAAGTTAGGATATTTGACAACACTCCTTTTTTGTAAAAGACAAGTATTGTTTAAGCCAAAGAAAATATTGTCCAACGACTAATTTTAAGCTAATGTACATATCGAGTATTTTAAATCAAAAAGCAAATGTTGAAAATCGAAAATTTATCTATCTTTGCGCCCTCAAAATTTGGGAGAGGATATGGCTGTGGAACTCAAAGACTTTGAAATCGAATTTGTTAAGTTCAAAGAAGGTATTCACAATCTTGAATTCAATCTCACTTCTGATTTTTTCCTACTTTTTGAGAACAGTTCTTTGGATTCGGGAAACCTTAATGCAAACGTAGTATTTGAAAAGAAGAGCCAATCTTTACATTTTGATATGAAAGTGATGGGAAATGTAGGATTGTCTTGCGACCGGTGCTTAACCAAAATCAGCTATCCCATTGAAAATGAGTTTAAGTTACTTGTCAAAATTTCCGATCAAGTGGGTGATGAAGAGGAAGATTTGACATACATATTGCCCAGCGAACACTCTTTTAATATAGCCGGATATTTATATGAGATGATTAATCTTGCTATTCCTATGAGGAAAACATGTGAAGATATAGGTGAAAAGTGTGATGCAACAATACTTCAAAAATTACAAACCATAATGAATGAAGAAACAAAGGTAGAAGAAGCCAAAGAAATCAATCCCGAATGGGATAAATTAAAAGACATATTAAACAATTTAAAATAAAAAAAGATGGCACATCCTAAGCGAAAAACGTCAACAACCAGAAGAGACAAAGGTAGAACTCACCACAAATTGGGTTCTAAGCCCATGGTCGCAGACCCCGTTACAGGAGATGCAGGAATTTACCACAGAGTAAACCTTGCAACCGGAATGTACAAAGGGGTGAAAGTGATGAAAGGTAAAAACGAAGAATAATCACTTCATTCAATTCATCTGTGAATAAAATCAGAGTTGGAATAGATGTAATGGGCGGTGACTATGCCCCTCTTGAACCTTTGAAGGCAGTTAAAGCTATTATCAAAGATGAGGCACATGCCGATATTATACCCGTTTTATTTGGCGTAAGTGAGCAGATAAAACAAATCCTTAATGAATTGGAGTTAGACCACAGCCATTGTGAAATCATTCACTGTGATGAAGTAATCCAAATGGGTGAACATCCAACAAAAGCATTAACCCAAAAAAAGAATTCAAGTATTTCTGTTGGTTTTCAATTCCTTGCAGAAGGCAAAGTGGATGCATTTTTGAGTGCAGGTAACACAGGTGCCATGCATGTAGGAGCCATGTTTTCAGTGAAAACAATCACGGGTGTATTAAGACCAACAATCACTACAATACTCCCCAGACCGGACGGTTCTGTGGGAATTTTGCTTGATGTAGGAGCAAATGCCGATTGCAAACCTGAGGTACTTAATCAGTTTGCAACCCTTGGCTCGCTCTTTTACAAAGCTGTGTACAGCACTAATGGACAAGCTAAAGTAGGATTACTCAACATTGGCGAAGAGAAGGAAAAGGGCAATCTGCTTACACAAGCGACTTATCCACTTCTTGAAGCCAATGACAGGATTGATTTTATCGGAAATATTGAAGGCAGAGAGCTCTTCTCCAACAAAGCTGATGTGTTTGTCTGCGATGGATTTACCGGAAATGTTATTCTAAAAGTTGCGGAAGGACTCTTTTATAACCTTATGAAAAGAGGGATTAAAGATGAATATCTCGACCGTTTTAATTTCAAATATTATGGTGGCACCCCTATTCTGGGGGTAAATGCACCGGTCATCATTGGACACGGAATTTCTAAAGCCGATACTTTTATTAAGATGATAGAATTGGCAAAAGATGTAGTGGTGTCTAAAATGATTGATAAAATAAAATCCGCATTCTGAACTTTTTTCATTCATTTGCACTTAATTAATTATACAACTTAATGAGTAGAATAACTGCTGCAATCACTGCTATAGGAGGTTATGTCCCAAAGGATATTTTGACCAACAGTGATTTAGAAAAGATGGTGGACACTTCGGACGAATGGATTACCACTCGAACCGGCATCAAAGAAAGACATATTTTAAAAGAGCCCGGCAAAGGAAGCTCTGATATTGCTGTAGAAGCCGTAAAAGAACTATTAGTTAAACGCGGGATTTCAGCAAAAGAAATTGAACTGGTGATTTTCGCTACCGTAACAGGTGACCTTATTTTCCCTGCATCTGCTAATATTTTGTGTGACAAAATTGGAGCAACAAATGCATGGGGATTTGATTTAGGTGCTGCTTGTTCAGGTTTTTTATATGCACTTCAAACCGGTGCTCAATTTATTCAAGCAGGTACACACAAAAAAGTATTGGTCGTTGGTGTTGACAAGATGTCTGCCATCATTGATTACCAAGACAGAAATACATGCATCATATTTGGGGACGGTGGCGGAGCAGTTTTGCTCGAACCCAATGAAGAGGGACTGGGAATTCAAGATGCAATTCTTAGATCCGATGGTTCCGGCAGAGAATTTCTTTTTCAAAAATCGGGTGGTTCGCTCAGACCGCCTACAATTGAAACTGTTACAAATCGCGAGCATTACGTTTATCAAGAAGGAAAAACAGTATTCAAATTTGCTGTTACCAATATGGCGGATGTGTCTAAACGAATTATGGAGCAAAACAACTTATCATCTAACGATGTCAATTGGTTGCTTGCTCATCAGGCAAATAAAAGAATCATAGACTATACTGCTGAAACTATGGGGCTTCCATCCGAGAAAGTTCTCATGAACATACAACGTTATGGAAATACTACGAGTGGGACCATTCCGCTTCTTTTTAAAGATTATGAAAAACAATTTAAAAAAGGAGACAACCTGATTTTAGCCACATTTGGAGGTGGTTTTACTTGGGGTTCTATCTATCTCAAGTGGGCATACGACCCAAAATAATTTTCACATTCAATAATAACAACAAAAATTTTACCTTTGAACCAACATAAAAAAGAAAATATGGACTTAAAAGACATTCAAAATTTAATCAAATTCGTTGCTACACAATCGGTTGACGAAGTTGAAATTGAAAAGAAAGATTTCAAAATCACTATCAAAAAGAATGCGCCTATACAAATTGCAGCTACTCAACCTCAATTAATTCAGGCTAGTATTCCAACACCGCAAATAGCCCAACCGGCTGCAATTCCGGCTCAAACCCCTGCTGCACCGGCTACACCGGCAAAAGAGCCTGTTGCAACTAACTTGATTACTGTTAAATCACCGATGATAGGAACTTTCTATCGTTCTTCCAAACCGGAGAACCCTGCATTTGTTAGCGTAGGCGATGAAATCAAACCGGGAAAGGTGCTTTGTATTATTGAAGCCATGAAATTATTCAACGAGATTGAATCTGAAGTGAGTGGTAAAATTGTGAAGATTCTGGTTGATAATAACAGCCCTGTTGAATACGATCAACCTTTGTTCCTTGTTGAGCCTTAAGCTATTATTAAACTAATCATTTACCATTGTGTTTAAGAAAATATTAATTGCCAACCGTGGTGAAATTGCACTACGTATCATTAGAACTTGCAAGGAAATGGGTATTCCTACAGTAGCTGTGTATTCTACTGCTGACAAAGAAAGTTTACATATCAGATTTGCTGACGAGGCAGTGTGTATTGGAGCTGCACCCAGCTCTGAATCCTATCTTAAAATGAGCAATATTATTGCGGCTGCTGAAATTACCGGAGCAGATGCAATTCATCCCGGCTATGGTTTTTTGAGCGAAAATGCCAAATTCAGCCAAATATGCAGAGACAATGGCATTAAGTTTATAGGTGCTACTCCTGAGCAAATCATAGCAATGGGTGATAAATCCAATGCAAAAGCAACCATGAAAAAAGCCGGTGTGCCCACAATCCCGGGCTCTGACGGCTTGGTTGACGATATTGAAGAAGCAAAAAAACTTGCCAAAACAATCGGTTATCCTGTAATCATTAAAGCTACTGCGGGTGGCGGTGGTAGAGGTATGCGCGAAATTTGGAAGGAAGAAGATTTTGAAAGACATTGGGAAGCAGCCAAATCAGAAGCAGGTGCTTCATTTGGCAATGATGGAATTTACCTCGAAAAATTCATTGAAGAGCCTCACCACATTGAGGTGCAGATTGCCGGAGACCAATATGGAAAGGTATGTCACTTGTCTGAAAGAGATTGTTCTATTCAGCGAAGACACCAAAAATTAATTGAAGAAACCCCTTCTCCTTTTATTGATGAAAAACTCCGTAAAAAAATGGGAGAAGCCGCCAAAGCCGCTGCGCAGATTATCAACTACGAGGGCGTGGGGACAATTGAGTTTTTGGTTGACAAGCACAAGAACTTCTATTTTATGGAAATGAATACTCGTATTCAGGTGGAACATGCCATTACAGAAGAAGTTATTGACAGGGATTTAATCAAAGAACAAATCAGAATTGCTGCAGGCGACCCTATTACCGGAAAAGACTATTACCCTACAAAGCATAGTATGGAATGTAGAATTAATGCTGAAGACCCTTATAACAATTTCAGACCTAATCCGGGCAAAATTGAAACTTTGCACAAGCCCGGTGGACATGGGGTTAGAGTGGATACTCATATCTATGCAGGATACACGATTCCGCCAAATTATGACTCTATGATTGCTAAGTTGATTGTAACGGCTCAGTCTCGTCATGAGTGTATTGTTAAAATGGAGCGTGCATTGGGAGAATTTGTCATTGAAGGAATTCAGACAACTATACCTCTCCACTTGCAAATCCTCGCTGACCCAAACTTCAGAAAAGGTGAGTTTACGACTGCCTTTATGAATGATTTTAAGATTAAGTAACTTCGTACTTATACAATATTTCAAAACACAAACTCACCGATGGGTTTGTGTTTTTTTTTGCAATCATTTGAACTGATTAGTAAAGCACCAAAGATTATACTCGTCAAAACAAATACCTTGCTTCTACCCTGCCCACGTGCACAGTGGGAGCTGTTTGGTTCTTCCTACCTTCGTAGTTAAGTGTAATTTGAATGTTTTTGCCTATTCTTCCTCCAACAAGCAGTTGCCAATTTATGTTTTTTCCGTTTTGTAAGCCCCTGAGCATATTATAAGCTACCGGGCTAGAACTTATCCCGCTATAATTGATTTGGACAAAACTTAGTTTGCCATCAATGGTAGTAAGATTTTTTAAGAAAGTACGAAACTCTGCACCATATTCATTCCATGTTGCTTTTTCACCTCCATAGACAGGTTTGTTATAAGCTTCATAATACCTATAAAAACCTCCTAATCTGAATGATTTACCGGGCTGCCAAAACAGTTCGGGATTGGCTTCTATATAATCAAAGCGATAGTTTCTGTTGGATGAGAAAGTACTGTTAAATCCACGCTGTCCAAGCTCCCCTATGCTAATCAATGACCAATCTGCAGTAAAATTCATGCGAATGTTCAAGCTATTTTTTTCGATGTCGCGCGAGTCAAAACCTTGTATAAGAAATTGCTTTGTTTTGTTTTTTTGATAATTATATTCCATTCCAAATTTAGGGTTAGAACGATTGAAAAACAAAGTCCCTTTGAGGGATGAACCAAGATTGATGAGTGATGTGTCAGCAATATTAATATCCAAAGGATTAAATAAAGTTTGAAGACGGTTGTCTGTAGTTTTCCTGTCGGCACGATAGGAGCCTAAGGCATTAAATCTTGCCAATGTTTTCTTCAATCGATTTGCACTTTGCCATTTAATGGGCGGGCTAATACGCAGTGTTTGGTTGAACTCATTGGTATTTGATCTGATAAATTCATTGGTAGGAATAAGCACTTTAATAAAATTTGCTTGATCTTGAAAAACCGCAGTTTCAAACTCATTAATTTCTTGTATTCCATTTTCGTTATAGTCATGCCAAACATGGGTTCCTTGACCTTGTCGTACTTCTATATATGTAAATTCACGCTTTTGTTCTTGACCTGTCCCAATTTGATAATAAGTACTCGAGAGAATGGATTTATTGAACAACCCAAATTGATATTCAATACGAGAGAGTACCGTCCTGTCAGGCAGATTGCCGGCTTGCATTGTATCCTCATTTTCGACAGCACGATATGACAAAGTAAAATCTAATCTATCCTTCCATCGCTGACCTTCCTTGACAACATTCAAACTCAGATTGTTTGACATCACCGATTGTTCTAAGTTATTGCCTTTGGGTAGAAAATCAACCCGTCTGTTAAAATTCAAGCGACCGCTCAAATTCTCACTTTCATTTCGCTGAAGAGTCATACCTGACTGGAAATATCGATAACTTATCATCTCAAAGTTTGAACTTGTATCTGACTGAAAAAGACTTTGTTCACTTTCATATTCGGCACTAATAATATTTTTTCTAAAAAAAGTTTTAGATAGTGAACCACGTGATACATAGGAACTATTGTTCATACTAAAAACATTTTGATATAAATCTGTTTTTCGTGTTGTGGAATTGATAAAAGTAGTGTTATGTGTTAGTGCGAATCCTTTGTGATTGCCTGTCAGCCCATATCCAAATTGCAATCCATTGAACTCACCCATTTTTTGATACATAGCAGTGGTATAGCTTAAAGAAACCTTATCTCCAACACCGGCACTACCGGAGAAGTTCAAAATCCTCTCTTCACTTTGCGTTCTTGTAGCGGATGGATTAGAATACTGCCTGCTCCATGAACGTTCAAACTCTATGTCTCTGTAGCGCTCAACATAATTAAATCTCTTATCAGCCCACTCTATTGATAATTGATTCTGCCATTTCAGCTTGTTTTTATTATTTAATCTGAAATTGTCGTTGCGCACAACTTTAAGGTTACCGGCATAACCTCCATTTGTACTGTTGTCAATTGTCGAAAATGTATTTTGGTCTTTATTACTGGCAGCAAACTCCACCGAGATTACAGTATTACTATCGGGTCTATAATCTACTCCCGCAGTAAACATCTGCAATCTTTGTGGTGCTGTCAGTTGCACCAAAGGCGCATAATTACCCTGAGGAACCCCTCCTAAAGGTGCCACCCATTCAAAAACACGTCCATTGGCAAGACTTGCTTTTTGTCTGTAATTTCCTCCCCCTTGTTCAGTTCTTGAAAATATTGGCTGATAAAAAACCGAATCACTATCGGGGTTGTCCGTATAAACATAAATTTTTGTACCCATAGTATCAATCAGCCTATACATAATCCTATCTGTTTGAAAAGTGCTGAATTTTTTGACATTAGGCATATTCATCATTGCAGGGTTATTACCTGCCTCTGTCATAATATCTATTGCACTTCTGCTGGTAGATGAGTCATACAAATCCAGCGATTGCTGAAATGGCTGATTCTTATTATCTTGTTCCAAAAAATAGCTTCCACGAATAGTGAATTTATTTTTTTGAAAAATATCTGTTCCGTGGAAAACAGACCGACCATAATTTCTATCGGCATATTGAAATTCAACCACAATTCTACTGTATTGTGTAATCAGTGTGCGAGGCATAAATGTCAATGAACCTGTATTGTAATCAATCACATAATCATTCTGCTGACCTCGTTGCATCTGTTTCCCATCCACATAAACTGCCTCCGTTCCTGAAATGATAATAATAAACAATTCATTGTTTGAACCGGATAGCATATATGGACCTTGGTTGCCCTCCTGTCCCTGAATTTCATTACGTGCAAAACGCCCCCTTGAAACCGCAAGAGAAGCTTGTGTGAAATTTTGTCCTTTCCATAAAGAATCAACATGTGAAAACTGCAAGCCTCTTGATTTTTTATTAAACTTCATAAAATAATCTTGCCGATTACCTGCCATCGGGAAGTCTCCGACCGTCAGTTTTGAACTATCTTTCGAAAAACTAATATAAACTCTGTCAAAGTCCTGTATTTGCTGAGTGTTGCCCTCCGGCTGTATCGGATTATTTTGGTCAGAGATAGCAGCTTCAACCACAATTTCACTCCCAAGTTTACCATTAATCTGCAAGTTCATATCTGAGTTGACAGCCAAATCCTGTGTATTCCCCACACCAACACCACGCGATATATTTCCTTGAATATTCAAACCGTTTTGTTTGAAGATATCAGAAGGGTCATTATTGGATTGAGTGCTATATACAAAAGGGTTTTGTGCAAATGTGGGTTCAATCAAATTTGGGTCTTTATGAAAAGTCTTAAACTCAAAATTACGTGGTGCAAAAGCGCGTCCACTCACATCTATTGTATGACCAATATAAATCGGATTAAAAACAAAACACCCCAGTTCGGTCAAAATATGATAGTCACGACCTTGTTTTAAAATAGAATCACCGCTTTTAACAAAAACGGTTGAAGGAACAAAACGCATAGCACTATCAAAATAAACTGTATCGGACAATACTACTTGATGATATGTTCTAAGTGAGTAATAATCAGGATATTGTTGTGCTTGAGAAAAAAAAACGAATCCATAGAGCAGGGTTATTAATGCGACATTCTGCTTTACCCAATATACTTTATGGAAGTTGAGTTTCAAATTTTTGCAAGCGGCAAAGTAATATAAAATATAGTCCCTGTACCTTGAGTACTTTCAAATCTGATACTTCCACCGGCAAGTTCAATAATTTTCTTGGAAATTGCCAACCCTAATCCCATTCCAGAAGTTTTAGTACTGAAGTTCGGGTGGAAAATCTTTTCTTTCAGACTATCCTCAATCCCTACACCATTATCAGCGAATGCAATAGTAAGTATATTTCCTTCTATCTCAGCCGATATACTGAGCATACAAGTTTCTTCCTCTTTTTTTGCTTGATATGCATTCTTAATCAGATTTGTAAACACCCTTTTCATTTGGTCTTTGTCGGCAAGGATAAAGGCAGGTTTTTCTAATCCTTCAAGGGAAATGTCAAAATCTTCGGAATTAGAGAACAAGTCCACCATATCTCGCAACATAAGACTGATATCAATATTTGCCGGAACAGCCATAGGCATTTTAGCGAAAGAAGAAAACTCTTCAGCCATTTTTGACATCAAATCAATCTGGGTAACAAGCAAGTCTGAAACTTTTTTGATTTTTTCTTTAATTGAAGGGTCGGTTTCGGCAACCGATCTTTGCAAGTGTTGAATACTCAGGCGCATGGGAGTGAGCGGATTTTTGATTTCATGTGCCACTTGTTTAGCCATTTCGCGCCAGGCTCCTTCTCTTTCTGTCAGAGCGAGTTTCTCAATACTCACCTCGAGTTGATGCAGCACTGTATTGTAAGTTTTAACTAATTGACCTATCTCGTCATTACTTTGCCATGTAATTGCCTCATTCTCACCCCCTACTCTGAGTTTGCGTAAACTAAGCGCAATAATGGCGAGTGGGCGTGTGATTACTTTGGATAGAAAAACGGACAAGACCCCGGTTATTAGAAAAAATATAACAAAGATGTTTAACATATCCACCAGCAAAGAAGTTAGTTCTCTGTTGGTTTCCTGTTGGCGTGCAAAGAAAGGCAGATGAATATAGCCGGTTAGTTTCTGTTGATGATCAAAAAATGATTGATAAAAAGAACTGTATTTGTAACCATAAAGCCTTTCATTTTGATTGAATGAATACAATCTATCTTGTGTAAGTTTTTGATAGGCAACGGGATTCATGTATTCATTGATAACTGCATTTTTATATAAATCAGGACTTGACGACAACCACAATGTACCATTGAGATTAAACAAACTGATATCCAAATTGTAACTTTCCGACAAATCAATCAAGAATTCGCGCTTCGGACCGGTTTTATTTCCAAAATCCATAATACCCGATTTTTCGAGTTCTCCCGATATACCACGCATTTTTTCTAATACCTGCCTTTGTTGGGTATCTTCATAATTTTTGGAAATAAAATTAGCTACCATAAAGGTTCCCGCCACAAAACTCAAAATAAGTTCTACAATCAAAGCAGTCTGAATCTTGCGCTGCAAAAGCATATTTCTAAAAGAAGGCAAATAGAGTTTGGCTTTGTGACGTGTAAACAAACGGTTTATATTCAAAGTTATAATTCTAATTGCCAACCTTAGGCTCAACACACTAAACCAAATTAGAAAAATAGACAAAATTAAACCTGCAAAAACTGTAAAATAATTAGCTAAGGTACGCAGTGGGAACACTAACACTAATACCCTTTCAGGTTCAGGATGATAAACATAAATACTATATCCGTTTTGAATAAAAAATTCCTCTTGCTTATTGGAATGAAATTGTTCGTTAAACCTTTCAAAAGGGAACTCTGGACTAACACGGCTTAACTTATTATTCACATACAATGCATGGTAATATGTAAATGGGGAAAATGGGATACCGGCTGACTTTCCGGTAAACTCTGACAATGCCTTCTGTGATGTTCTTACTTTTTGACGCAAAAGGATAAATACCGATTGAAACTCCGGTGAGTTATACTCGCCTGTTATATGTGCAGAAATATAACCCGAAAAACCGCTGCTTTCCTTGACTTTGAGAAAACTGTGACTAAGCCCGTCTTCGCTCGTCTCCATGTAGATTTTGTAATAATTATCAAATCCTTGTTTTTGCAAATCGCTCCATGAATTGCTTGAACCCGAAAAAGACTTAATATAGATATCAAAATCACTCAGAAAGTCTATCAGATAGTCGTATTTCAGTATGCCTTCAAACTCTTCTTCGTTGAATGCAGAATCTTCATAAATACAACTTTGAAAAACATTATTTGATTCTAATTTATGTTCTGCTTCGAGCAATCGCCTTTCTAATTCCAGATCGCGCTCGTGCAGTATTTTGTATGCATATAGTTTACGGTACTCATGCTCTTTCTGTTCTAACAGACTATTGATTCTAAAGGTATTCAATAACACAAAAGCTACAATCAACAACATCTTTATCCAGTTCTCATTATCTCTGTTATAATGCAGAACAAAATACATCACCATGAATGCAAGAAACATCCATGCAAGAATAATGGCAGGCATATATATAAAACTTCCATTCCATAAAACCAATCCCGCAAAAGTTGCCTGTAAAACCAAGGATAGATAATAAACAAGGCTCTTTCTTTTTAGAGAAGCTGCAAACCAATCAACGAGTAACCCGCAAAGAACAAAGAGCAATGCCAGATGAAGCCCAATCAGTATAATCCCCAAAAGTGTATAAACATTTAATTCATCAATTACAACCGGGTCTAAATTGATTTTGGAGTCTATAATTAAGTGTTGTACTTCCGTAAGTTGCCAATAAATAAAGCCTGCAAGCAAAGCATTGACAATCAACAAAGCTGGAAATAACGAAATTGTTGAAGGCAGTATTCTAATTTTTCTTATAAATAACAGAAGAAAGCAAAGAATAACGATGTTTAAAAAATTCTCTGCATAAGAACTTGACCAATGAGAATGAGCAAAAAGTTCGGGCGAGAACATCGGACTCTGCGACAAAAAATGAAGCAATAATTCATTCGCTAATAATATCCTTATCGTTACTAAGAAAAACAATATAAACCCCGATTGAAAAAGGTATTGATCGGAGCTCATTATCCTTTTATAAACAAGTAACCTTATAATGAGCCATAAAAGCAAAATCAATGCAGGAATATAGAACCACAAACTGACATCAGAGTTAGTTTCGACATTCAGAATATTAACATAGAAATCAACCTTTTGACCGTTCAAGGACACGGGATAATAAGTTGAATCATGAGTTTCAGATTTAAGTTGAATTTCATCCTCTATCCCGCTCAATTTCACTGCCTTATTTTGTGGCATTCCATGAATAGTATTCGGGAAATTATGAGCAAGCTTTAATAGGGAATAATGCGAGAACCCAAGACTGTCTTTTTGAGAACAGACTCTGTAAAATCCATCATTAAAACTCAGATATTTAATTTGGAGAGAGTCGGAAATATTGTATTGTTTAAAAGCTACTTTATCTGAACTCCAAAAGACAGCACTATCACCTTTAAAAACAAAGAGTTGTAGAGGATACAAACTTGATTGATAACCATAAGAAGTTAAAAGTTTCTTCTGCGCATTGTCATACTTCTCAACATAGGATTTAAACTTTGAAATGACTTCCTCACGATGTGTGGTTTGGTTAGGAGCAATATTCTCTAACCATACGCCCACACAAGTCAGAATAAGCAATACAAAATGAAGTATATATTTCTTCAACATAGCACCCACAGCAGAAGTGCGAATGTAAAACATTTTGAAGTGAGCGTGTACGGATAATGAAGATATGGCGAACTATTTATTCAAGTTTACCCATCTTAATCGAAGTGCATTTCCAATCACCACTACATCAGACATCGCCATAAACAAAGCTGCCCAAGTAGGATTCAACCCTCCCATTGCAGCGATCGGGATAGCAACCACATTATAAGCAAAAGCCCAAAACAAGTTTTGTTTAATACCTCCCAGCGCAATTTTTGATACTTTGTGGGCTTCCATGAGTTTTTGCAATCCTTTATCGAGCAAAATAAAGTCAGCTTGCTGCTTACTTAAATCGCTGCCATGTCCCACCACGACAGCCACATCTGCAGCTGCAAGTGCAGGTGCATCATTAATTCCGTCACCGGTCATAGCTGTTTTGCCCGTTTTACGCCATGTCTCAAGTTTGCTCATTTTCTCATCCGGCAAAACTTCCGCAAAAGTTTCATCAAAAGGCAAATCCTTGACAATGGCATCTACTTTAGCCCTTGAATCACCGCTTAGCAGAAAGAGTTTCAAGCCTTCCTCTTTAAAATATTGTAAAATATTTTTCAAATTGCTGACCGGTTCGTCTTTGATAGTAAAGTAGGCGGTAAGCTGATTGTTTTCCCATAAGAATAAATCTGCCTGTGGAAGTTCTCCACCCTCTCCAAACCGCGCAGAACCTAATTTGTAATGATTGCCGAGCTTGTCCATGGCTGTCATCCCATATCCTTTTTTTTCTATTATTTCTTCCCATTCAACGGTTTGTGCAAACCAATTTGCATGATTTTTCACGATTGATTTAGCAATCGGATGTGAAGAACGTTGTTCAATCTGCCAGATTATGTTTTTAATATGAGGTTCATCCCCTCTTAATACAGCGAAATTATCAACCAGAAAATCTCCGGTTGTAATAGTTCCTGTTTTGTCTAACGCCAATACTTTGACGGCAGCAAACTTCTCGAGTGCCTGCCCTCCCTTGACTAAAATTCCTTTGCGTGCTGCCATTCCCAGCCCAACGGAAACCGCAGTGGGCGTAGCCAAGCCCATAGCACATGGGCATGAAATAACGAGAACTGCAATCGCCCTGAGTATGGATTCTTCAAAACCTACGTCTGCAACAAAATAGTTGAGCAAAAAAGCCGCTACGGCAATGCTTACCACAACTTGTACAAAAATGCCACTTACTTTGTCGCCAATTTTCTGGATGTGAGGCTTGGATGCTTGTGCTCCTTTTATCCAATTTCGCATTTGACCTGCAAGCGTGTCTTGTCCTGTCTTGGAAACTTGAAGGGTAAAATTTCCACTGACCAAAACACTGCCGGCCAATACATTATCTCCTTTCTTCTTAAACACCGGTGCACTTTCCCCTGTGATAACAGCTTCGCTCACTTCCACCGCACCTTCTGTAACAATACCATCTGCAGGAACCTTCTCCCCCTCATTTACGATGAGCAAGTCTCCGGTTTTTATTCTATCTGATGTAATAGATGAAATAAGTATCTCTCCTGTTTCTTGATTCTTTTCTACTCGGTTAGCCATTGCCGGCAATAAAGAAGCGGTATCCTGCATTTGGATAGAGGTCTTTGACAAGGCTCGTGCTTCAATATTATTTCCTAATAAAACCAAGGTTATAATCGTAACCGCAGTTTCAAAATACAAATGCCCTTCGTGACCACCTGCCATTAATGCAAAACTATAAGCCACAGCTGCCAATGCACCCATACTAACAAGCACATCCATATTGGGATTCTTGTCTTGCAGTGAATGTATAGCACTTTTTCCAAAATATTGCAATCCAATAACAAGTGCGGGTAAAGCTACAACAAACTGAACCCAACCGCTATGAAAAAACGGGATATGGACTATCATGTGCGCCCAAAAAGGCAAAGCACACAACAAACTGATGAGAAACTTTAGCTCAAGCGGACTTAGGCTTTTTTTTTACTTGCAGAATCTTGAATAGAGTCTTTGATAACAGTATAGCCTCGTCTTTCTATTTCAGACGTAATTTCAGCTAAGGCAATGTGATTAGGGTTGTCAAAAACCACTTCTTTATCGGCAAGGTTAACTGCAATGTTGCTTCCACCTTTGTCGGCAACTGCATTTTCTACTGAACGTGCACAATTACTGCATGTCATACCGTCCACTTTTATAATTACTTGATTGCTCATAGAATCGTCCTGATTTTAGGAAGCACAAAGATAGTCAATATATAAACGTACTAAGTTAATACTCGATTGAAAAATAAATAACTTGACAAACAATATACGACCTGGGTTTTATCCTAATCCTACATCTAACATCATCATCACAATAAATCCTCCCAAAAATCCGAGGGTTGCAATATTGGTATTGTTATGCTGTTGTGTTTCAGGGATTACTTCTTCAACAACGACATAGATCATGGCACCTGCTGCAAACGACAGGGCATAAGGCAGAATAGGCGTAAAAAACGAAACCGCAAAAGCACCCAAGACCCCTGCGACAGGTTCAACCAAAGCGGATGCTTGACCATAGAGAAAACTTTTTCTGCGACTCATTCCCAATCTTCTCAGAGGCATAGCAACGGCAACACCTTCCGGTAAATTTTGAAATCCAATACCCAACGCCAACACAACTGCTCCGGCAATTGATGCTTGAGGAATTCCCGCCCCTACTCCACCAAATAAAACTCCCACCGCCAAACCTTCAGGAATATTGTGAAGCACAATGGCAAGCACAAGCAGATATGTGCGTTTCATGCTCGTTTTAATGCCTTCTGTTGCATTGGACTCAACATGGAAATGAGGTAACAACTTATCCAAAATAAAGATAAAACCCGCACCAAGACTAAAACCTACAGCAGCAGGCAATACTTTCATAAATTTTTCACCTGAACTCATGTCAATTGCAGGAACCAACAAACTCCAAAAACTTGCAGCCACCATAACTCCGCCTGTAAAACCCAGCATGACATCAAACAACTTGCGGTTCATTTCTTTGAAAAAGAATACAAAGGCTGCTCCGACTGCTGTTAAGAACCATGTAAATAAAGTAGCATATAAGGCAGCAGTAATTGGGCTGACACTCTCCAAATAATTGACAATCTGCTCAAACATAGTATTATTTTAAGGTTCAAATTAACATGATATTTAAACAGCCTTCATTCAAAAGAATCCACATTTAATCCAAAAGCATAACTTTGACATAGGGAATTATTTTGCGTAGTATTGCACTAAATAATTCTGATACAAATGTTTTTTCAAATCCCTACCGATGGAATTAAACCTGATGCATTCGAACCCGTTGATTTCAGTCAATGGTACAATATACTATTCTATATTGGTGTACCTATTCTGATGTTTATTATTTTTAGGATTTGGCTCAAAAATAAAGACAAAAAGAATTGAGCTACTAAGGGTTAAAGGGTGTGTACAAGGGTCAACCCATCCACAAATTCATAAGCTAACTTAATTTCTTGGGAATAACTTCCTTTATTCACAAATCCATTCAGCCTGTTTTCTTTGTCAAAGCACACAGTCAGATGCTGTTTAAAATCTAACTCCTTTTTACCATAAACCTTATATAGAGTTTCTTTGGCAGACCATATAAGGGTAGCTCTTTCTTGTTGAGAAAAAACGGAATCCGGTACTTTGTCATTTTCTGATATAAATTTCGGAGCAAGCTTTACGGGCAAATTGCCAAGCTCTTCAATGTCAATTCCCGTCAAGGCATTTTCATTTGAAATTATTACAGCTACATGATTGCGTTTGTGTGAGAATGAGATAAAAGTCGAACCATCTGCCAAATGCGGTTTGCCATAAGAATCGTAGTGAACTTTATGGTGTATATTCCGGTTTGCCAACACATTCAGCAAATGCCTTGTCCCTAACCTCTCTAACTGTTTATTTCTTAATTTTTCTTCATATACTTCTGTTTCATTCAGATTTTCAAGAAAAAAGGAAAAAGGCTCGTCCATACGCCAGATTCCCAGCGCATTACCTTTACCATTGTTAGACTTAAAAATCAGAGGCATACATAAAATCAAAAAACAGGATTCCCTTTCGAAATAGAGGTGCCCACATATTGAACGTTTTGCAGTATTGTATCTCGCATATTTTGTTCAAATCCAATCACATATCGTCCGGTTTTTTTGAGACATAAATCCTTGCTTATGGGCAGATTATAGGACTTATTATTTCCTGAACCACTGCCAGTCCACTTGCCATCAACTGTTGCTAAATCTAGCTCAACCCTATTGGTAACATCTATTCCATCAGGGTCACGCAAGTGCACCAGCAAATAAATATTTCTGTAAAGATAATCATCCGTAATCTGAAGATTTACGTTCACATTATAACAAATCGAAGTATCTATTATTTCAAAGGGAAACGAAGGAATATTGTCATACGTCCATCCTGATTCAGGCAAATCCGCCTTGTCATTGATTAAAACTTTGGAATTGCAACCTACAATTGCAAGAGAAGCAAGAAAGATGATTAAATAAACCCTCATGAGTTGCAAAAGTAAAGTTAAAAAACGAAGATTATTTGTGATGCGAAAAATTAAGATTGTTTTCTATCAATTTCAGCAAGTCGTCAACATTTTCTATCTCTATTTTTATGGGCAGATAGTACCACAATTCGGTTTCTGAAGAAACCTGAACTCTGGCAGCATCTTTTTCTGTACAAAGAACAATTCTTCCACTTTCTTTTGCTTGCGCAGATATAGCGTCAATTCTGTTTTGGCTAATGGGTTCATGGTCATTAAACTTGTGATGAATGACTGATATCTTTTTTTCATGTAGATAATCTAATATGGGCTCCGGATTACTTATGCCGGTAACCAAAATTACACCTTTGTTGGCAATACTTTCCCAATCTTTACTTAGCTTGTTTCCAATGTTTACAGGCTCTTGATAAAGGATGGATGCAAAAAAATGAGGTGCTTGTGTATAATTCCCGATTCGGGACAAATGGGTTGATTGAGAAGACACTGAAGTATGCTTTGGGGTCTTGGTTGTAATCACGGTATCTGCTCTTTCGGCAGAAGAACGGAATTCTCTTAACATGCCTGCCGGCATTGGAAAATCATGATAAAATGGTTTTGCCCATTCAGTTAACAAAATGTAAAAGTCTGATTTTAGTCTAAAATGCTGAAAAGCATCATCCAAAAGCACCAAAGAAGTGTGAGGATAAAGTTCTTTGATTTTCCGAATTCCTTGCACCCTATTTTCGCAAACAAACACATTCAAATTAGAAAACCTTCTTTTTATCATCAAAGTTTCATCACCTCCTTGCGAGGCATTCATGGTAGGTTGTACTTCCAAAAAACCTTTGCTTTTTCTGCCGTAACCTCTGGAAAGAATGGCAGGTTTGATTCCTTTTGCGAGCAACTGTTCTGCAAGTAACATCACAATCGGTGATTTCCCGGTTCCTCCTACCCTAATATTACCCACGACAACAGAAGGAATTGGCGCTTTTGTCCTTTTTAACAAGCCTTTATCAAACAAGCACCATCGTAATTTTGCAATAACCCCGAATAGCCATGCTAAAGGCAATAAAAGAAATCTTAATCCCACAGGGCAAATTTGGTAAAAATCCTGACATTCGCACTAACTTTGCGCACTATGGTTGTAAAAGAAATCACCGACTTGATTGAACAAGTAGCTCCCTTATCCTTTCAAGAAAATTATGACAATGCGGGTTTAATTGTAGGAGAACATTCAAACAAAGTACAAGGAATCTTATTGTGTTTGGATATCACAGAGGCTGTTCTTGAGGAAGCTTTACAGCATAATTGCAATCTAATCATAGCCCATCATCCCATTGTTTTCAAGGGATTAAAGAAATTAAACGGCAAAAATTATGTTGAACGTGTGGTTATAAAAGCGATTCAAAACAATCTCAATCTATATGCCGCCCACACCAATTTAGACAACGTAATGAGCAATGGAGTGAACGAAAAAATTGCTTCGAAATTAGAATTGACACATATTCAAATTCTAAAACCACTGAGTGAGAACCTTGCCAAGTTAGTTACTTATTGCCCCCCTCAATACTCTGAAATGCTACGAAAATCGCTTTGGGAGGCCGGTTCCGGCAATATTGGCAAATACGACCAATGTAGTTTTTCCACGATTGGAACCGGTACATTCAGAGGAAATGAAGACTCTCATCCCTCTATTGGCACCAAAGGCGAACTTGAAAAAGTACAAGAAGAAAGGATTGAAATACTATTCGAAAAGCAGAATCAAAACCATTTAATCAAATCACTGAAACAAAACCACCCTTATGAAGAAGTGGCTTATGAGATTTATGACATTGCTAATGAAAACCAAACAAAGGGTGCAGGTGTTATCGGCACATTAGCAGAGCCATTAACCCAAGCAGAATTTTTGCAATTTTTGAAAGTAAAAATGAATCTGACTGCCATTCGATATACAGAAACACAGACTGACTACATCAGCAAAATAGCGATTTGCGGAGGGAGCGGACGGTTTCTATTAGAAGATGCAATGCGCCAAGGAGCTGACGTCTTTGTTACTGCTGATTTTAAATATCACGACTATTTTGAGGCAGAACATAAAATCATGGTATGCGACATTGGACACTACGAATCAGAGATTTTTACCACAGAAATATTTATGAAAATTATTCAGGAAAAATTTCCTAAATTTGCGCCCCGTTTCACTGAAACAAATACTAACCCAATCAAATATTATATTTAAAGATGGATATAACCGTAGAAAACAAACTCAAAGCGCTGTGGGCACTTCAAGAAATCGACAGTAAACTTGACAAGTTAAATGCCCTAAAAGGAGAACTTCCGATGGAAGTTGCAGATCTTGAAGACGAAATCGCAGGTTTAGAAACAAGAGCACAAAATATCCGCCATGAGATTGAAAATCATGAAGAGAAAATCAGCGAATACAAGCATAAAATCAAGCAAAGCGAGCAGTTTATTACAAAGTTTAAACAACAATTAAACGATGTTAAAAACAACCGTGAATACGAAGCTTTAACCAAAGAAATCGAGATTATGGAACTCGAAATCCAGGCAGCAGAGAAAAGAATCAAAGACGCCTCATTTGCAATAGAAGGGCAAAATACTCTCATTACTGAAACAGAGTCAAAAATAGAATCAGGCAAAAAGGATATCGAAGCCAAGAAGAAAGAATTGGTAACCATAATTGAAGAAACTGAAGAAGAGGAAATAAAACTCGGAGAAGAAAGAGACGAAGCTATCAAGGAAATAGAAGAGCGACTTTACTACTCTTATGGCAGAATCAGAAAAAACGCCAATAATGGTATAGCAATAGCCCCTATCGTTCGTTCTTCATGCGGAGGTTGTTTCGCAAAAATTCCACCTCAAAGACAAGCGGATATTAAACAACACCTCAAAATCAATGCATGCGAACACTGCGGCAGGATTATTGTTGACGAAACCATCACCGGAATTCACGCTCAGGTGGAGGAAGAAGATAAAAAACCAAGACGTAGGCTTAAAAAACGTCTTAACTCAGGAACCACAATTTAATAATCGGTTTTTGTATAATTATAAAAAATGCCTGCTAATGCAGGCATTTTTGTTTGTAGCGCACCCGAAGGGAGTCGAACCCCTATCATAAGAACCGGAATCTTACATTTTATCCATTAAACTACGGGTGCAAACTTGGGGGCACGAAAATACAACAATTTACTGCGCAGGAACCTCATTAAAAAAACACGATATTTGCCATGCCATGTTAAAAAATATTTTTGACCCTCAAAAAGTCAAAGTTGATGATATCAATGACTTCTGCAAAAACACCATGACAGATGTTTTGGATATTAAAATTACTGAAATTCACCCCGACTATATAAAATCCGAAATGCCTGTGAACACTAAAACAATCCACCCTTTTCGCATGATGCACGGAGGGGCTTCTTTTGTTCTGGCTGAACATGTAGGCAGTGTGGCTTCAAACCTTGTAATGGACGCGAACAGTTCCTTTGCTTTCGGACAGAGCCTTGTTGGCAGTCACATCAAACCTGCTAACGAAGGTGAAACCGTGTATGGATATGCTTATGCACTACATTTGGGAGCAACTTCACATATTTGGGACATTAAAATCAGAAACACAAACGAACAACTTGTGTTTTCGGGACAATTAACCATGGCTATCAGACCTAAAAAAACTCATGCCTGATATTGCCAAAGCATGTTTTAGGATTCCTTCGCAAGACTTACTCTTTTTTGAGGGGCAGGAGGAAAGTTTGTCTGTTTTTCCGCAAGACAGAACAGGATATGTGATTTCTAACTTTGAGGGCACTGAGTTTCAGTTTATAGCAGCCAAAGCAAATCCGGACAAAGTTGAGTTTAGCAATCACCATGCACCCGGAATCAAACTTGACAAGAGTATTGATAAACACTTTTTTATTAACTATGTCAAACAAATACAATCTCATATAAAGTCGGGGGAAGCAAGCAAAGTGGTTGCGAGCAGATGCAATCAAATAGACTTACCTGACTCTTTTGAAATAAACACTTTTATTCAACAATTAGCCACCACATATCCCAATGCCTACATCTCTGCCTATCAAGGCAAAAAAGGCACCTATGTTACTGCAACACCGGAGCTGTTGTTACACATGAATAATAAAGGGGATGCAGAAACTATGGCGCTTGCCGGCACAGCAAAATGGGAAGAAAGAGACCGCTTGGGTGTTAAAGAAAAAGAAGAACAAGGGTTTATTGTAACTCATTTACAAGAAGTGCTTGACACATTCAAGCTGCCTTATGACAAGACTGCCAAATCTATTGTCCATGCAGGGCATTTAGCCCATCTTGTGAATAATTTCAAATTTAATCTCAGCCATATTAATTTGTCTCATTTTTTGGCGAGCATCCACCCTACTCCGGCAGTGGGCGTATATCCGCATAGTGCAGGCGTTAGTTTTATCACTCAAAATGAAGGCTGGAACAGAGGCTTTTTTGCCGGGTATTCCGGAATTATCAATGTTGAAGGTCAAACAGCCCTTGCTATCAATTTACGCAGTATGCTCATCAATGGGAATAAAGCACTGTTGCAAGCAGGTGCGGGTATTACCCTTGAAAGCATTCCTGAAAATGAATGGCTTGAAACCGAAGAGAAAATGAAAACTATAAAGAATTTGATTGTGTAAGGCAAAGAAGTACTTTACCTAATCTCTAAAAAACAAATTCAATATCGTAATATGAAAACACATTGTCATAGTTAAGAATAACCAAAGAAAACTTATCGTAGTATTTTGATTGAGGGTCGTCTAACAACTTCTTAAAATATGCAACACAATCTTTGGTTTGTTTATTCATAAACGTAAGGATAGTAAGCATGACAATGGGTTTATGCTCATGAAAATAATTACCTGAGAAATTATCGTGATATATGAAATACTGTTGGAAAGTATTAAAATCTATGGGGTCGAATATTGAATCTGACATATTTTCATTTCTCATATAAGCTGCGTATCTGCGATAATTGTACATAAAAGTATCCGCTGCAAGAACATTGTCTAATAGGAGGGGAATACCTGAATTTTCAAAATCCAATTTAATACGAGGAAAGTTAGTTTTACCGGCAAACTGGCAACTAGTTACACTGCTATTGAGTTGCTTTGTGGTATCAAAAATAAATATTCCAAACAACCCTAAGGTCTTAACAAGGACTTTCCCTGAATCATAGGTCGCAAGTTTTTCAGCATGTATAAAATTAGTATCAAGTTCCACCAAACAAGGTTTAATATTCCATTTTACAGGCTTAACAAACTTGTTAAAATGCTCCCTTGTTTCTTCCTTAGTAAAATTATGCATTTCTTTGGGTTTAATCCCTGCATACAAGGCAAGTGCGGCTTGGCAACTATATAACAAACAAGCCGTTCCAACACAGATTAACAACCTAAACTTATAGTTCTGAAACATATTGTTTGCGTAATGGAATCACAAAGGTAAATAAATTGAGGTGTAGTACCAACTAAGAAAAGAACAGTAATATTAGCCTCTTTTATTTAGTATGTTATTAATGGATTCGTAATTATTATTTCACCAAAAGGCAGATTATTATTTGTGATGTGAGGATATATACCTGAGGGGATTTCAATAACAGTACAATTAAAAGCTTGCGCAGCAGAGGTACTGAATATAACATTTTGAGTCGTTGTTGTATCTCCTACGGGTGTATAGTTTCCAACGTAACCATCTCTGTTGTAATATAAATAATTAACCCCTTCGAATTCGATATGCAATCTATTTGATGAATCTAACCAAGCATCCGCTCTTTGTAATTGACCAGCCATATCCATCTGTTGTTCACTATAATTTAATGGCTCTGAATCGAGTTTAATTCCAAAACATATGCAAATTCCAATAGGACAAGGGCAACCTGGACAAACACACCCAGGGCAGTCACAAGAGCCTCCATTTGGACCCATCCAATTAGCATGTCTCAATGCAAATCTAATTTTCTTTTTTACTCCATACGTAGGCGTCAAAATTTTTTGATCATTTAAGTTGACCGTAGATGATGTTGCTGTCTTCCGATTCAATTCTTTTTCACAACTTGTGACCCAAACAAATAGAACTGAAAGCATAGCTAACAGTGACAAAGTAATAATTGATTTTTTCATTTTCTTAATTATTTTAATTAAAATTGATTTAACACTTCGAAGGTGAATATAATACCTAAATCGAACAAGCAATAAATTATTGATTATCGCAATACATTATTGATTTACTCAATAGGCAATAATATTCCTTGAGACTTAATTGTCGAAAAATATTACTTTTGAACCATGAATATAGGAGATAAAATACGAAAAATACGTACAGAAAAGGGTATATCACAAGAGTATCTAGGAAATAAAATAGGAGCATCGCAAAATGTAATAACTAATATTGAATCGGGTAAAAGGAGCCCGAGTATAGAAGAATTATACAAAATTTCAGAGACATTAGAAGAACCTTTCTTTAAATTTCTGGACTTACCAATGAACGTTGAATTTAACAATTGTTCAAATTGCCAAAATCTAAGCACTATTACTCATATTCATCAATTTCCTCCAGAACTCATTGCTATTTTAGACAAATTAGCAAATAACATTTAAATTTTCTCAAATTATTCCAAATGCAATACAGTAGTTAAGAACTAAAAGTCGGTATAGCGATGAAGTAAAATAAGGGTTTGTACTTATTATCAAGGATGAAGGCTGGCACAGAGGTTTTTTTGCAGGGTATTCCGGAATTATCAATGTTAAAGGTCAAACAACCCTTGCTATCAATTTGCGCAGTATGCTCATCAATGGGAATAAAGCACTGTTACAAGCAGGTGCGGGTATTACCCTTGAAAGCATTCCTGAAAATGAATGGCTTGAAACCGAAGAGAAAATGAAAACTATAAAGAATTTATTAGGTTAAAATCCATTGTAAATATATTTGCATACCATTATAGCCCACAAATTAATGCGTGTGTTATGTAGGCAGAAATGGATAAATCCATTGCAAATATATTCGTACACATCCATAGCCCACGAATTAATTCGTGGGCTATAATGGAAACAAAAAATCCAATCGAAAGCGTTTTAACGGTTTTTAAAATAAAATCAGTGTTTAGACAGACTGTCGTTAGCCGCAATTTTACCAAACTATAGTGCTAACATTTAACTGGCGGTATTAACTTTGCAACGACAAACCAAAATCAAACAATGCCAAATGGCAACAAGCAAATAACATCGCTCAAACTACATAATGGCAACATTATAGACATCTTTTCGGCAGACACCGAAACAGTACTTGCTTTGCCCTATGTGGACAATGGAATTTCAGCAGGTTTCCCATCGCCAGCGTTGGACTTTGTTGATTTGTCCATTGACCTCAACCGGCATTTAATAAAAAATCCGTCTGCAACTTTCTACGGACGAGTTAAAGGCGACTCGCTGAAAAATGCAGGAATTTCTAATGGCGATTTGCTGATAATTGACCGGAGTTTAGAACCCACAAATGGCAAAATTGCTGTTTGTTATATTGACGGAGAGTTTACGGCAAAGCGTATTCAAATTTCCAAAAAGGAAATCTTACTCATCCCCGAAAATGAGAATTATCAACCGATACGAGTTACGGAAGAAAATAATTTTTTAATTTGGGGCATTGTTACTCACGTTATTAAAGATGTATAAATGTTTGCTCTTATTGACTGCAATAACTTTTACGCCTCGTGCGAACGTGTTTTCCGTCCTGATTTGAACGGAAAGCCTGTTGTTGTGCTGTCCAATAATGACGGTTGTGTAATAGCAAGAAGCAACGAAGCAAAAGCCATTGGTATTCCAATGGGTGCACCTGCATTTGAATACGAAAAATTTTTCCGGCAACACGGAGTGCAGGTTTTTTCTGCAAATTTTGCTTTGTATGGCGACATGAGTAATCGGGTTATGACAATCCTTTCCGACTATTCGCCCGAAATGGAGATTTACAGCATTGACGAATGTTTTTTAAAACTCAAGGGGTTTGACTTTTTCAACTTGCAGGCTTATGGCGAAGACATGCGTTGCAAAGTAACGAAGTGGACAGGAATACCAATAAGCGTTGGTATTGCACCTACAAAAGCATTGGCAAAAGTTGCAAACCGTATCGCCAAAAAATACCCAACCGAAACCAAAGGCACTTACATCATTGACAGCGAAGATAAACGCATAAAAGCCTTGAAATGGTTGAAAGTGGAAGATGTTTGGGGAATTGGCAGGCAACACAGCAAACGACTCAATGCAGCAGGCGTAAAAACAGCTTTTGACTTTACACAACTTGACGATGATTTTGTAAAAAAGCAAATGTCAATAGTAGGCTTACGCTTAAAACTTGATTTACAAGGTATCCCGACACTGGATTTGGAAGAGATGCAAATCAAAAAAAACATTGCCACTACCCGAAGTTTTGAAACCAATTACACCGAATACGAACAATTAGCAGAGCGAATAAGCACTTTCGCCTCGTCTTGTGCCGAAAAATTGCGTAAACAAAATTCGTGTTGCAATTCCATAATGGTTTTTATTCACACCAACGGACACCGAAAAGATTTACAGCAATACAGCAGAAATATTATTATAAAACTGCCTTATCCAACAAATTCAAGCATTGAGTTAGCAAAGTTTGCAACCCAAGCGTTGCAAAAAATTTTCAAACAAGGTTACGCCTACAAAAAAGCAGGTGTAATCGTTCAAGACTTTTCACAAGCCGACAGTTTGCAACAGACACTTTTTGAAAACCGCGATAAACGACACATTCCGTTAATGCAAGCGATAGACAAATTGAATTTACTATTCGGGCAACAAAAAATCCGCCTTGCTTCGCAAGACACAAAGAGAGTTTGGAAAATGAAGCAACAAAAATTGTCGCCACGATACACAACCAACTTAAACGACATCATCACCATAAACTTGTAGATGTGTTTTCACAGTAAACAATCAAAGTCAGCACAAGAACTGCAAAACCGTTTCAAAGCAAAATTTGATAACGAAGCATTGTTTACGCCAAGCATTTACAACGGTTTTCAATTTCCAAAAACACCTGTAATTACAAACAAACAACCCGAAAAAATCCATTTTTTTAATTGGGGGCTTATTCCGTTTTGGGCAAAAGATGACAGTATAAAGAAGAACACATTAAATGCAAGAATTGAAACTATACACGAAAAACCGGCATTTAGAAATTCGATAAATAATCGTTGTTTAATACTTGCAGACGGCTTTTATGAGTGGCAATGGTTAGACGACAAAGGCAAACAAAAACAGAAATACGAACTGACATTGCCCGACAACGAATTGTTTGCATTTGCAGGGCTTTACAGCGAGTGGACAGACAAATCAACAGGCGAAATAATCAACACTTATACCATATTGACAACAGAAGCCAACGAACTAATGAGCAAAATACACAACACCAAAAAACGTATGCCTATTATTATTTCGAAAGACTCCGAACAGACTTGGCTAAACGGACAAGACTTGATAATGCAAAACGATAGGCTTAAAGCGACAGCAGTATAATAAAACTGTACCTAACAAGAGTAGGCATTGCTCAAATATATCTTCCAATAAAACAAAAGCAAGAGCATCTAACAAGCAGCTTCATTAGAAGTGTGGAGCACGGGAAAACAGATGTTTTTACGGTCTCAATCTTCCATACATTCTTGGGAATGGAATAGTTTCACGGACATGGTCTAATTTGCATACCCACGCAACCAACCTTTCCAATCCTAATCCAAAGCCGGCATGGGGCACAGAGCCGAATCTTCTCAAATCTAAATACCATTCAAAAACTTCCATTGGCAATTGGTGTTCTTCAATTTTTTCGGTGAGCAATTTGATATCAGTTTCCCTCTCTCCTCCTCCCACAATCTCTCCGTATCCTTCGGGAGCTAAGACATCTACGCCTTTTGCAAACTTTTGGTCTTCGGTACGTTTAAAATAAAACGCTTTGATTTCATGAGGCCAATTATACACCATCACCGGCACGTCAAATAGGCGCGTCAAAACAGTCTCGTCACTTCCTCCAAAATCATTTCCATATTCAAAATTAGAAGCCGATTCTAACCATTGTGGCAAGTTTCTCAAATCTTCTTCTAACTCCTTGATGTCGTGGCGGAGGGTGGCAATTTTTGATTGAAAATAATTGATTTGTCCTTTTTTCAGACCGGGTTGCGATAATTGCTTGTCATAGTCTGCAATTTGTGCTTCAAAAGCAGCCATATCACTACTTGCTTTTTCTAGGTCTTGGGTCAAAACTTCTTTGGCGGTTTTTCCATTAACTGCTTTTTTAGAAGTCAGAATTTCTACTGCTTCTGTATAAGTCAGTCTTTTGTATGGCTTAAGAGAATCTTCGAGTTTGGTGGTATCTCTACCCAAAATTTCAAACTCTGTTTTGTTTTTGTCCAAAGCCTGTCTAACAACATAGTGCAAAAACTCTTCAATCAAATCCATGTTTTGCTCGTTATTATAAAAAGTCATTTCGGGTTCAATCATCCAAAACTCTGACAAATGTCTTCTTGTTTTTGACTTTTCTGCTCTAAAAGTAGGTCCAAAGGTGTAAATATTGCCCATTGCCATCGCCATTGCTTCACCATAAAGCTGACCTGATTGGGATAAATATGCGGGTTCGCCATAAAAATCAGTTCCAAACAAAGTAGTTGTTCCTTCGGCAGCATTACCCGTAAAAAGTGGAGCATCCATTTGTACAAACCCCCGGTCTTGGAAAAAATTATGGATTGCATAAATAAGTGTATTTCTCACTTTCATTGCAGCCCATTGTCTTTTGCTTCGCAGCCACAAATGTCTGTGGTCCATCAAAAACTCTACTCCGTGCTCCTTG
Organism: Bacteroidota bacterium; assembly: GCA_023957335.1. Taxonomy (NCBI): domain Bacteria; kingdom Pseudomonadati; phylum Bacteroidota; species Bacteroidota bacterium. The sequence goes on from JAMLHC010000002.1 coordinate 60,678, forward strand.
TTGGTAATCGGATAGTCCTGTGTAAGTTGATAGATTTTCAAATCGCTAACATGCAGCTCATATCCTCCAATTTGTTTTTCGTCTTTAACTACTTTACCTGTCAACGAAAGTGAGCTTTCTTGGGTTAGGCTTTTTGCTTGGTTAAACTTTTCTTCTCCTATCTCATCCAGGGAGACAATACACTGGCAATATCCGGTTCCGTCTCTCAATATCACAAACACCAACCCCTTGCTATCTCTTGTGTTTGATACCCATCCGTTTAGGGTAACAATTTTTCCGTCATTTTGCGCTAAATCTTTAATTTGCATTGCCTATTTTTGTAATGTTTTACAAGTCGCGAAAATACAAATAGAAAACAAGCTTTAAAAACAACTTATTTTTTATGCTCAAACAAACTTTAAGTCAGAAACTACAACAAAAAATGTCGCCTCAACAGATTCAATTTATGAAACTGTTGCAATTAGGAACTGCTGACTTTATGGAAAGAGTTGAACAAGAGTTATTAGACAATCCGGCACTTGAAAAAAGCAATGATGGAGACACCGGTGATGATTATGAAAAAAATGATGATTTCGACAATGACAACATAGATAGCACCGAAGACACTTTTGATGATGACATTTCTGACTATCTCTCAGACTCCAATGATGACGGAGGTTTCAGGCTGAATGAAGACTATGGAGATGAAGAAAAAAAAGAGTTCCCCATTCCTACTTTTCAAACATTCTATGAATACTTGATAGAGCAAGCAGATACCAATATTTACGATGAAAAACAGCTTGAACTTGCACATCATTTAATTGGAAGTTTGGAAGATGATGGATATTTGCGTAGAGACCTAAAAGCCATTGTGAATGATTTAATGTTTACGGCTAATATTAGCACGACAGTTGAGGAGTTAGAAAAAGTATTGCATGAAATTCAACAATTCGATCCGGCAGGCGTAGCAGCAAGAGATTTAAAAGAATGTTTGTTGTTGCAACTCAACCGAAAACTTTATGAGGCTGAAAACAAAAAGGACATTCAACTTGCCATTACCATACTGAATGAACATCTGGAAGTTTTTACAAAAAAACATTTTGACAAACTGAGTAAAAGTCTCAAAGTTAGTGATGTACAACTAAAAAATGCCATCACTGAGATTACTAAACTGAATCCCAAACCCGGTCAAATATCAAACTCAACGTATAGGGAACAATATGTCAACCCTGATTTTACGGTGGAAGATGATAACGGAGAACTGAGGGTTTTGTTAAATTCTAAAAATGCGCCCGAACTAAGACTGAGCAGAAACTACCAAGATACTTTGAGAGCATACTCTGCAAATACTGACAACAAGCAACTCAAAGAATCCGCCCAATATGTGAAGCAAAAAATTGATGGCGCCAAGTGGTTTATTGATAGCATCAAACAAAGACAGAACACACTGTTATCCACTATGCGAGCCATTGTCAGCAAACAAAGAGATTTTTTCTATGAAGGCAATGAGACCTTACTCAAGCCTATGGTAATGAAAGATATTGCAGACGAAATAGGCATGGACATTTCTACGGTTTCACGCGTGGCTAACAGCAAATACGTAGAAACGTCTTTTGGCATATTCCCCTTAAAGTTTTTCTTTTCGGAAGGATTGTCAACCGATGGCGGAGATGAAGTTTCAAACCGCGAAATCAAAACTATTTTGAAAGAAGAAATAGGCAAAGAAGACAAGTCAAAACCTTTGACAGACGAAGAGTTAATGGACATTCTAAACAAACGAGGTTATAATATTGCCCGCAGAACCATTGCCAAATACAGAGAACAACTCAACATCCCGGTTTCCCGAATGAGAAAGCAGTTGTAAACTTTGCTTATGAAAAACTTCTGGCTCGCTATTTCCTTTCTTTTACACCCTCTTCTGTTGATTCTATATTCCTATGCCATTTTGTTTTACTTTCTGCCTTACTACCAAGCGCGTTTTTACGATGAAGACAGGTCATTCTTACTACTTTTCATTTTTACCAATATTGTGTTGATTCCGGTAATAATGGTTTTGTTGCTGCAACAACTCAAATTGATCAAGAGTATATATCTCAAAGAACAAAGAGAGCGCACCCTTCCTTATTTACTCACTTCTGCTCTGTGTGCTGTTTCCGCATGGCAAATTATGGACACAAATTTGGGCGAACTGAGCTATCGTTTTCTGTTTGGAGTTTCAGCACTCATTTTTATCATAGCTATTATAAATTTTTGGTTCAAAATCAGCTCACATGCAGCCGCTATTGCAGGCGTAGTCGGAATGTTATTATATACCATTATTGGCTTAAACGAAGGCGTGATGATATACTGGCTCGTACCTGCAATCTTATTAGCCGGACTAAGTGCAAGCTCACGTTTAGCACTTGGGGCACATAATTTCAAGGAAATTTACTGTGGATTCTTGTTGGGATTTTGTGTGATTTTTCTTAGTGTTGCGCTATGACATACAATGCAATCAAATTAGAGAAAAATGACAGTGTAGCTACTATTACACTGAACAGAGAAGATGTTTTTAACGCATTTAATGACGAACAAAGTTATGAACTTCAAGATGCTTTGAAAGATGTAAGCAGAGACAGCCACATCAGGGTTATTGTGTTGACAGGTGCGGGCAAGGCGTTTTGTTCCGGTCAAGACTTAAAAGCGATTAGCAAGAGCGAAAACCGTTCACTCTCGGATTCTTTATACCAAAGATACAACCCCATTATCAGAGCCATGCGTACAATGCCAAAGCCCATCATTTGCAGGCTCAACGGTGTCGCTGCCGGTGCAGGCTGTTCGCTGGCATTGGCTTGCGATTTTGTTATTGCTTCTGACAATGCTTCTTTGATAGAGGTTTTTATTAATGTTGGATTAGTGTTAGACAGTGGTTCATCCTACTTTTTACCCAGAATTGTGGGCAGCAATCGTGCATTTGAACTTGCCACTATGGGCAATAAGGTTTCAGCAAAACAAGCATTGGAATGGGGAATGATTAACCGCGTTGTATCACCCGAGGAGCTTGACAATGAAGTTACCAAGATAGCAGAATACTATGCCAAAGCACCCACCAAAGCCATCGGTTTAATGAAAAAAATGCTCAACAAATCCTTCCACTCTGACCTTGATACAATGCTGGAATACGAGGCGTTCTCTCAAGAAATTGCCGGAAAATCTGCCGATTACAAGGAAGGCGTTTCAGCTTTTAATGAAAAAAGGAAGCCGGTATTTAAGGGGGAGTAGTGCTAAACTATCCCAATAACAAGAAAATACCTATTCCCACAAAAATGAGCCCCGAAATTCGGTTTACCCATGATATACGTCTGTCATTGACAAGTTTGCGAACACGTGAGGCAAAGATTGCAAGTATGGATTCAGTTGTGAAAATTGCGCAAACAGAGCCTAAAAAGAAGAAAATTTTCTCGGGAATTTCATAGTGGAATTTTGCTGTCAGCATAACTGAAATAGAGAGCCAAACAAAGAAGTTAACAGGATTGATAACATTCAAAAAAATACCTTTTCCAACAAAAAAAATGTTACCCATCAATGACCCTGCATAATCCTTGATACCTACTTGAGATTTAGGCTTGGAAAAAAACTGCACAATACCGAACAAAATCAACAATAGTGCACCTACGAGCGTTACTCCTTTGGCATGATTTTCCAGAAAAGCAATAAAAGAATCGCTCCACAACACCAGAGAAATAAGGATGATATCACTAAAAACCACACCGGCAGCAATGAGCATCCCTTTTTTGTATCCAAACAACAGTGAATTTTGTATCAGAGCAAAAAACACTGTCCCCAAGGTCAAACTTAATCCAATGCCTGTAATAAAACCTTCTGCTATGGGCAACACAAAATTCACGGGGTGCAAAGAAAACCAAATTAAGCCCTCAAATTTGCACAATACGTTGATAAAAGTAGTTTTTGATAAAATTGCATACACTTTCTTTTACATATTCAATATCAACGCTCAACATGAGAAAAATACTTCTCCTATCGCTTTTACTCATATTTATCAGTCTATTTGACCTTTCCGCACAATTTTCAGGCACATGGACACCTATTGAAAGTCTCAAAAAAAATGACCGTCCAAATAAACTTCTGATTAGTTCGGAGGCGGATTATGTCAATTTACAAAAAAAGACTGCGTTTCTTTTTGAGGCATATTCCGTTAAAATAGACAATATTCAATCTCCCAAAAATATTTTTGCTCTGCTTAATCAATGGACAGATATTACAGAGTTGTATTTAAAAAATTCAGGAATCCAACTTACTGATAATGACTTTGAACAACTCAAGTATATAGAACATATTATCGTGGAATGTGAACCGGGAGATAGCAATCTGTTAGAAAACATTTACAAGATTCCCAATCTTGAAAAAATTACTTTGATTTTCAAGGAAGAACCCAAAGATTGGGATTTTTTGTATTTTTATAGGAACATCAAAACATTGCATATTTACGGCACCTTTCTATCCGAAACTTTTTATGACATCGTGGACAAATTGATGTTATACCCACACCTCACAGAACTTGGGCTGAGCATTGATTATGCTACTGACCTGCCAAGTAATATGAACCTATTGGGAGAATTACAGATTTTGAAATTGTATGACAATCTGACCCGCCTAAATTACGACCATCAAGCACAAGTACAACCCGAAAGATTTAATATCAACGGTGTGCTGGGCAATGATAAACCTATTACTTTTTCTGTTCTTTTTTACTCCGAAGACTATGGCTTGACGGCAAGGGAAAACCGTTGGATTGAGTCAATTTGGAGCGGCAAACGCGACATTTTTGACCCTCCTGCCGGTGCACTTGCCAGTAATAAGGGAACAAAAAATCTTTATATTCTAACCCCAAAACCCATTTTTCCTGCTGATATCAATATTCCCACTCTTTTGGAAGACTTATATCCAAGTGCAGAAACTTTTAGTATTAACACAAGAGAAAACACCATTATACATACTGAATCAGGCTGCAATCTTTTTATTCCTGCCGGAAGTTTGCTCAAAAAGGATGGCTCTGTTTTCGAGGGCAATGCCTTTGTTTCCATACGATTCATGCAAGACTTAATCAGTGCTGCATTCAGAGGGCTGGACATGAGAGTCACTAAATACAGAGGCAGTCCTTTGTATCGTTCAGACGTGATGATTGAAATTGAAGTTTCTGACGGTGTTTTTCCGCTGCAATTTAACAACAGCATGAATATTCGTTTAGATGTGCCTGTAACGGACACAAGTACTACTTTCTATTTCTACGACAACGAATCCAAAGGTTTTATGGACTATGAAATGTTTAAGACTGTTTTCTATAGTTCTGAAACTGCTCAAACTCCTATTCGTTATGATGAATGGATTCGTAACAATCTATCCAAAAATAAGTACATTCTTGATTTGCGTTCTTTCAACGAGAGGTTCAGAAATCCTGAAACCTATTTTCTGTTTGACCAAGGCGATAAAGTCGAGCGTTATTTAAAAGAGGGAAAATTTTATACTGCCAAGGAATACCAATGGGAGAAAAATAAGAATACAGATAAAACCAATATCAAAATCCAAGAAGGAAGAAACTTGCTTAAGATTACTAAAATTAACCCTAAGAATAAAGCCAAAGGAGATGTATTTATTCAGATTGAAGACAAAGCCGGTTTATTCAACGAATTACAAGTATTCAGAAGAGCACTTTTTAAATATTCCGACAGCCTTTCGAACAAAGAGTTTAATGCTGCCTATACCCGAAATAAACGCTACTCTGATTTTAGAATTGAAAAAGATAGGGAGCGTAACAAATGGCAAATCATTTTGAAAAGTGATGAGGGATATAAAGTGATTGATATAGCGCATCTTCTTTACAAAAAAAGTGGGAAACCCTATTCGGAAAAGAAAAGCTTGGCACTACTCGAAAAGTTCTATAAAATCCAAGGACAACGCAGTGCATCTTTTGAAACATTTCTTAAACAAAGATTAGAAGATTATACTACATTCTACCAAGCGCGTCAAACCTCATGGGAACGTAAAAACAGCTTCAGGACAGTATTTATCAAAAGCACCGGAATTTATGGGTTTATGAGTATTGACAATGAGCAACCGGAGCGCATCGGTTGTTTTATTAATTATTTAGATAATAATGGTATTCCGATTGATGTAAAAACCCTGTTTTTACTTGACAAGACTAACCGTAACGTATATCAGTTTTATAAAGGCAACACCTCCATCAACCTAAACAATACCAGCTTGATTCTCTGCGCTGATTTCAAGGGACAACTGCATTATATTGACGGGGATGCTTTGCGCAGCTATGGCTTGAGTGATGGTAGCATTTATTTTTTACGTCTTAACTCGCTCACCCACCCTCCGCGCAGTATTGAAGATTTCAAAAAATACATTAAATACGACAAAGTAAAATAATATATGATTTTTCTTAACAGCAGCGCCATAAACCTCATTGTTTTTCCAATCATACTGGCAGTATATTTTCTGATTCTCATTGTAGTTGGTAAAATTACAGAAGGGAACAGCGACAATGCCACTTTTTTCAGGGGCAATAGACGCTCTCCCTGGTTTTTAGTTGCGTTTGGCATGATTGGGGCTTCACTTTCGGGTGTAACTTTTCTCTCTATTCCGGGAGCTGTCGGAAAAGACAATTTTTCTTATATGCAAATGGTGTTGGGGTATTTTCTTGGTTATCAAGTTATTGCCCAAGTCTTACTACCTATATACTACAAACTCGATTTAACTTCAATCTATGCATATCTTCAAAAACGATTTGGAAATGTAGCATACAAAACGGGTGCTGCCTATTTCTTGATTTCCCGTTCTATCGGAAATGCGCTAAGATTGTTTCTGGCTGCGGTTGTTATGCAGACTTTTATTTTTGACAATCTGCATATCCCTTTTGAAATTACCGTTTTTATTACCATTGCATTAATTTGGCTATACTCTTTTAAAGGCGGCATACGCACGATTGTCTATACCGACACACTGCAAACTGTATTTATGCTGACAGCATTGGGCATTTCTATTGTTTATATCTGGAATCAGCTAGGAATGATTAGCGATGTACCGGTTTGGCAACAGCTTCAAAATTCACACTATTCCAAGTTTTTTGAATGGGACTCTAACCAAAAGAACTTTTTCTGGAAACACTTTTTTGGCGGAATGTTTATCACGATTGTGATGACAGGATTAGACCAAGACATGATGCAAAAAAATCTTACATGTCGAAGTTTGAAAGATGCCAAGAAAAATATGTTTTGGATGAGTTCTTTACTTATTCCCGTCAATTTTTTGTTTGTGATGTTGGGCGGACTACTTTATCTGTATGGCACACAAACAGGCGTAATCATTGAAAACTTCAATAACCCTGACTTGATGGCACACGGCAAACATTTGACTTATATGTTTGCTGACGGTACAAGCCAATATATCAAGACAGACCAGTTGTTTCCGTTGCTTGCTGCCAATCAACTTCCGGTACTTGCATCTATTTTCTTCTTTATCGGATTAATTGCAGCCGCTTATTCTACCGCAGACTCATCGCTGACGGCTTTGACAACATCCTTTTGCGTAGATTTTCTGGGATTTAATGAAAACAAAGGTTCCAGAAGTGCACGGATGTGGGTGCATATTGGTGTTTCCATGCTCACCTATGTTATAATTCTTGTTTTTAAAGTGTTGAATAATGATGCTGTTATTAACGAACTTTTCAAGATTGCCGGCTATACTTATGGTCCTTTGTTGGGTATGTTTGCTTTTGGGTTGGCAACCAAAATTCGAATCAAAGATTCGTTGATTCCGGTAGTTTGTATTCTTTCTCCCGTGATTTGTTATTTATTGGACGCCAACAGCCGCGCATTATTTAACGGCTATGTATTTGGCTTTGAAATATTGATTGTCAATGGGATTATAACATTCGCAGGTCTGTTTTTGCTGCGCAGCAAAGGAACTGTAACAGTTTAATACCTTTTTCCATCTTTCAGGTATGTGCTGACATACTCCATCGCTCCATTGCGCAAACTTGTGAAAGGTTCTAAATAACCCGCCTTGCGCAGTTTAGTCATGTTAGCACAAGTATAATACTGATACTTGTCGCGTATATCAATGGGGGTTGGAATGTATTCAATGTTGTGCGGCTTGTCTAAGGCATCAAAAACCGCTTGTGTTAATTCAAGGAAAGTACCTGTTTGTCCTGTACCTAAATTATACAAGCCTGAATATTTGCGCTGTTCCATCATAAAAATTAACACATTCAACACATCTTTAACGTAAATAAAGTCCCTCTCCTGCTCACCATCTTTGAAATTGGGGTTATGACTTTGGAACAGTTTAACTTTATTTGTTGATTGAATTTGATTAAATGCATGCAAAATCACGCTTGCCATACGCCCTTTGTGGTATTCATTAGGACCATAGACATTAAAAAACTTAAATCCTGCCCAAAAGGGAGGTGTTTGGTTTTGTTTTAACATCCATTTATCAAACTCATTTTTTGAAACTCCATAGGGGTTTAAAGGGGTCAACTCTTCGGGCGAAGTGTTATCATCAAAACCGTTTTCACCCATCCCATAAGTAGCTGCCGAAGAGGCATAAATCAATGGAATAGAAAACTCTGTACAAATATTCCAAACTTCTTTTGTGTAATCAAGATTCAATCTGTTGAGCACATCCATATCAAACTCGGCAGTATTAGTTCGCGCACCGATATGAAAAACAAATTGTGTGAGCTGCTGATTGGTGCGCAACCATTGTGCAAAAGCATTGCGTTCTACTTTCTGAACACCTGAAACTGCCAACAAATTAGAGGCTTTCTCCTGAACTGAAAAATCATCCACAGCCACAAGGTCAGCGTAGCCTCTGCGTTGAAGTTCGGTAATTAAGCAACTTCCAATAAAACCGGCTGCACCTGTAACGACTATCATTTATATCTTGTGGTGATTGAATCGGGCAAAAGTAAGAGATTTACAGAGAAAATAAATTGCTGTTTTAGCTCTTACGCTATGCAGTTTTTGTCTTTATGGTGATTTTGAGCAATGGCAGCAATCGCTTTGAATTTTGTCCCATCAATCTGCCGATTATATTCAACATAGACCAAATAAAATTCTTTAACCAATTAGGCTGACGGGTGTTAAAACCCAGCGATTCATAATTACTTGCCCAAGCTGATTTGACACTAAAAGCATCCATTTCTTCTTGTGTTATCAAGCGCTCAGACCAGTTGCCTGTATTAGGGTCGCAAGTGTTGGTAGGATGCGAAATAGATTGAGGGTAAATTTTGGTTTGCAGATATGTTTCCAACAAGGTTTGTAAATCATCAAAATTTCTACCTCTTGTCAGAGACACTAATTCATTTATTTCATTTTCTGTGAGTTGTGTTCCAAATCTTTCTTGAATATAAATTTTTCTAATGTTTTTATACGCCCGATAATCATCCATTTGTTTTGCTCCTTTAGGGGGTGCGTGAAACTCATTTTCGTTTCTAATTTGCAATGCCATCAAGCGTTTGCGAATAATGGAATTATAAGGATTGGCACCTGTAACATGCACCTGAACAAGGTTTTGATTGAGTTGATAACAAGACTGAAAAAAGCCGGTCAAATCATAAATATGCTCAATCACATCGGTACTCACAAGAGCATCTATATGAGTGTTTAAAGCGTTGATGTCTCCTTGTACATAAGAATCTGCTCTTAAACCCAACTTATCGGCAATCTTTTGCGCATCGTGACAAGATTGTTCAAATATGTCCATATAAATCACATTGCCAATTCCAATCCATTTGGCATAACAAGACAGCAAACCCGTGCCTCCTCCGTAGTCAACCACTGTTAATTCTGTCCTTTGAAGTTTGATATGTTTGAATACTTCTTCAAAAATAGAACGATAAATCATGGTTCTATATGGCAATTCGTGTAAAAGTCTCTGCACATATTCGTGCGTGTATTCAGAAACTTCCGGCAAGACGGACAACCTATCCTGCACCAACGCTATAAATCCCTTGCTGTCCATCAATCTTTACATTCCATTAAAAGCAAGATGCCATCATCAAAAGAAATTTCCACTAAGCCACTTTCTTTAACCTTGTTACTTGAACCAAACCTGCCTCCGGGCTCTAAAACACCCTGGCTAATTTCGTATTGTAAATTTCGGGTATTAATATTCCTGACTGCTTTGAGCGGAATGAGAGAAAGATTTTCTCCCGCTCTAAAATACTTTTTAAAAGGGCTTTTAATTGGATAGATAACCGAATGGTCATCAATCATTTTGAGTGTAATTTCGTTTCTGAATCTTGCCATTACATTCAAATTGCTCATAAAATGGTCTGCCCTTGCGCCCGTAGCCCAAAGCAAGTTAGCAGCTTGTGTTTTGCGTTCTATGAGTAACTCAATACCTTTATGTAAGTCTGTTTTTTCTTGATCGGGAGTGTGAATTATCTCTGCCGGAAAAGGTAATTCGGGCGATAAAGTTCCCAGACTATCAAAATCACCTAACAAAATATCAAAACGAATATTACGCGCCATCGCTTTGAAATAAGCACCATCAAGCACCATAATCGAAGGACTCCATTCCACCAACTGATTCAATAAGTCTGAACTGCAAGGCATTCCGTTTGCTAACACCAATACAGGCTCTTGTCCTTCTTTCACAAAAAGATGCGAAGACATATCTGCAAAATTCTGTTATTCTTATGGAAAAGCAAGGGAATTAGTGTGGTATGTGGTAATTATATGAAAAGAATGTAAACGTATTAACGCCCTTGTGCAAGAAGTGGTTATAGACTCAATTCTATCTCACTATTTAATTTTGGACTTTGCTATCATAATGCCAAACCATAACCATGCTGCTGTGAACATAATACCGCCTATGGGGGCTAAAATGCCGAGAAATGAAAGTGAAATGCCATTTATTTTCAGGAAAAAATAGAGTAGAAGGTTAAACGAGAAAAAGAGCAAGCCAAGCAACATTAAAACCAAAGGTATTTTTGGGTTTAATGTTAAAATATTTGACAACAATACAATCACGAAAATACCGATACTTCCCAACATCAGGTGTCTTGTTGCTGCCGAGAACACCCTATTATAGTCAGGATTTTCCAACACTTCCTTGAGTGCGTGCGCCCCCATTGCTGTAAGCACAACAAAAATTGCCAGACCAAAAGAGGCTACAGTAAGTGCAAATTTTTGCAACTGTGAATATTTATAAGATGTATCCGTCATTTACAGAGTTACTTTTGCGCGAAATTAAACATCTTATGAGATTAGTAGCTATCGTTTTTCTATTATCCTTTTTTAACAGTCATCTTTACGCACAAAGTTGGTCGGGAATGAACCAGAGTAATTACAACGGAGCCAATGCATTTTATTCCAATACAGCAATGGCGGTTTCCTCTCCTTTTATGGTAAGTGTCAACGGTTTTTCGATGGGAATGAATTTTGAAAATAATTATCTTACTTATAAACTTCCTTTTTCTATGACCCAATGGGTAAGAGGCACTGTGCCAAGCCAATATAAAGACAGCAGAGGGAGAGTAAAATTCCAAAATGAATGGTTTGAAGAAAACTTAGACGGCAATCCAAAAAACTTTGATTTCAATATTGAAAACAGGGGTCCTGCCTCAATGTATAATTATGACAGAAGATTTGCTGTTGGCTTCTTTTCCCGCACCAGAATAGGTTTGCAAGGCTTTGGTATGAGCGAAGAAGTTGCCAGAATATTCAGATATGGACTTGACAGCACTCAAAACTTCATTTATAACCCACCAAATGAAATCAAATTTGGTGATGAAATTTCAGATAACTCCTTTTCTATCAACCTAAATTCATTTTCAGAAATTGGGATTGGCGGAGCAGCCGCACTGATTCACAACAAGTACATGACTGTAAGTGTTGGTGCAAACATCAAATACCTACTGGGAATGGGTACCGGTTATGTAAAAAACAATGGCACTTCTTTTAAAGTAAACGGATTTGATTCCGTAAGTTTTGGCAAAACTGATATTGAATATGGGTATGTACAGCCATCCTTTTATTCAAACTTAAACACCATCAATTTTATGAATGGCAAACCTGCAGGAAGCGGTTTCGGTTTTGACCTTTCAGCATATATGGAGTTAAAAAAGCCCAATCACAGAATCGGCAGCTATGTTGAAATACCGGATGTTGAATACTACTTCAGAGGAGGTATTGCCCTGCAAGATATGGGTAGTATCACATACAACACAGGTGTTATTGCAAGACATCTCCAAAACACAACCCCTAAAACATGGACACCCGGTATTGAGTTTGCGCAAGCTTGGTCAACCGGTATGGAAGGAGGTTTACACTATATGGATAGTTTAACCAAAGCCATGTTTCAAGTTACAGAATCAAATACAATCAAAGCTACTCTCCCTACCACACTCATGCTTCATGGTGATTTGAAAATTATATCTAAATTCTATATCGGAGCTCAGATTTCTCAGAGCTTGAGAGGGAAACAATCGGTAAGTTATCGCAAGCCGTCTTCTCTTACACTCGTTCCAAGATTTGAAATGAAAGGAGTAGAAGTTGCTGTGCCAATGTCTTTGTATAATGATTATCGCAATGCCAACATAGGTGCTTTTCTACGCTTAGGTCCTTTCTTCTTTGGAACAGATAATATTATCACTTCCATTAGCCGTTCTTCTTTCAAAGGTTTTAACTACTACTTTGGATTGTCTTATGGGTTTGGTAATTCCAAAATTGATGACAGACATTAAGTCAAGTGTTTTAGTTATTAGAATTTTAAACACTTTGTGTGTAAAACTACAATAGATAGCTTGGTTCTATTTATAGATTTGTAAGTGTGAAAATAGACAAGGATTTTTGGCTCAAATACCGGTATTTCATACTCATTGGAGTGTATGGAATTTGGATTACCTTTTTTGACTTCAACAGCTTGATTTCATTGGCTAAGATATCTAATGAAGTTCATATATTGGATAAAGAAAATGAATTCTATAAAAATGAAATAGAAAGTGCCAAAAGACAAAGAGAATATCTTTTTTCCAACTCAGCAAATCTTGAAAAATTTTCCCGCGAGAAATACCTGATGAAAAAGGATGATGAAGATGTATTCATCATTGTGGAAGAAAAGAAAAAATAAATCACCCTGTTTCTAATTCAAGAGAGTGTTGAAATAAAACAAAATTTATTGTGATGATAAAAATAAGCAGCGGTGCTTCGACTTCGCTCAGCGACCGCTATACTACGCTCAGCAACCGCTATTGAGCGGATTTGAAGCAGCGGGCGCTTCGACTACGCTCAGCAACCGCAGCGTAGTCGAAGCATGGTTGCTGAGCGTAGTCGAAGCACTACCTCACCAATGTCAATGTCCCTTTGTAATAATACTTCTTGCCGGGTTCTAAATACACTTCGTATTCTATCAGGAAAACATAAACTCCTGCTGCTACGGATTGACCTTTATATGTACCGTCCCAAACATGACCTGCATCACTGCTCATGCCTATGACTTCTCCCCAGCGGTCTAAAATCGTTGCCCTAAAGCTCTTGATGTTTACACAGTTAATCGTCAATACATCATTTAAACCATCTCCGTTGGGACTGAATGCACTCGGGAATGCACACATATCCGAAAACTCAGGGCAGTATTCACCCAAATATGTCGCTCCGTGTGTCTCGCAGCCTAAGCTGTCTATGGCTTTGTAATACACAATGCCCGTATCCATGCTCTCAAAGTATAAACCCGTGTAGCTTGTTCCATTGAAATCCCAAACTCCGATGATGGATTCTTCCGAGCGAAGGTTGAGCTTGTTGTATAGCTTACCTGTCCAGATACACATGCTGTCGGTGTGGGTCAAAATTACTTGAGCCGGCTCTTTCATATAAAGCTGCATGCTTTGACTTATACTGTCACAACTGCCCGTGATGGTCGTTTGCCATTTGTTTGGTTTTACTGTCAGTGAGATTGAGTTCCCTTGGTTCACTCCATCTATTGCCCAGTCTATTGCCCTGCCATAATAGTCGCGGATATTCAACGATGCGCCTTTGCATATCATCGTGTCGGTGGGAAGAATAACACAAGGGCAATATTCTTCTAATGGAATATGATAAACATATTCACAGCCTACACTATCAGTGAGAGTTAGCTCAACCATCCCCGTATCTGCACTTACAAACAAGCTACTGTCTTGCATTTTTCCGTTTTGGTTCCATGAGTAATGGACTTTGGGTTCGTTTGCGATTGCCAGCAACTTGTTAAAAGGTCTCCCTGCCGGTGCACAAAGACTGTCGGTGTGCCGCAGTTCATATTGCGGAGCAAACTTGCCGAAAACATACATTGTGTCATATTCTCCGTCAATGATGCCCACTATCATCTCTTTTGGTTTGGTAACCGTCATCTGAAATTTACGGCTTTGTTCACTGCTGCCATCTTCCCGTATCCAAGTGATTTCTCTGCCCAAATTTTCCTCAAACTCAAGCCGGCTTCCATAACAAGCAACGGTATCCGCAGGAAGATACCCCCCTATCTCATACAAATAAACACTGTCTATAAAAACATGCATGAAATATGAATTATAAGCTGCCTTAGGTATAGGTATAGCAGGCCCATCAAAAACAGGAAGTTTTATTGTATCATTTTTGAAATACTCATCACCAAATGCATCAAAAATCCACCTAACCATAGTCTGTTGGGATGTATCCCAAAAATTACCTATAGTGAGTTTGGTAAAAGGTTTGTCTGCCACAAACTCCCATGAATACTCTACCCACTCCCCCTTGCTCATGTGTGGACGGGGAATCCTGAATTGAGGTGAATATGTTGGTTGAGGATCAAACGGCTTCTGAGAGCGGAAAGCTATTCCTGTCCCTTTTTGAACACAAGCAATATCAGGGGTAGAAAGCAAAATACCTAACCCATCTGTTAGGTAAGAGGTGTAATTACCCGGTTGCTGTATGGGCGAAAACGTATAGATTCTTCTGAGTTGAGATTCTCTAATATATTTATTAGTTGAAAGTTTAGAATAGTCTATATACTTGACGGGATCCTGAGGTAGATTGAAGGTATCTATCCAATTATTGACTCCCACAAAAAAACCTATTTTATATTTCTTACCTACCGTTAAGGTTTGTTTCAAGTCATTGGTAATATAACCAAAATGAGAAGTAGCTGTGTACCAGAGAGGATAGTAAGCTACCCACCATGCATAATCTTCTAAAGCTATATACGCAATATATTTACCGTTTAGAGTATCTTTTGGTAAAGCATATCTCAGAGGGTAATCAAAATCAAGATTATTATAATTTTTATAAATATAATAATCCCTTTGAAAAACATCCTGAAAACCATAATCACCTTGGTTTGGTGCTTGGGAACGCCAAAGTAATTTACAAGAAAAATCATTCTTGAGTGTATAATAGTTGAAAAAAAAGCCGGAATGGTTATCTCTTACATCCAAGAATGGGCTTGTTGGATGATGTCTATTACAACAATTTCCATCTCTATCACCGCCTTCAGTTGACATACATGAGTTCCAATGATAACACGAATCTATCTGAAACTGATACCACTGACGTTCATAATATTTAGTCAAATTCGTATCAACGTCAAAGAATTCCTTGGGTTTTGTCTTATAGGGATGGCTGTCCGGAAACTCCTCAAAACTACCGTTCTGAACCAAGTTTTTAGGCTTGGATTGCGCTTGTACAGACAGGTTCAAACCTGTCTGTACAAACAACAATAATAAGAAAAAATACAATTTGCGGTATGTAAACAAAATCGAGTGCATATTAATGTCTATTCAACGATTATTCTACTTGTAGCCATTCTACTGCCCTTTATTACTTTCAGAATATAGACTCCGACACTCAGGGTTCGGGTATTTATCTGTATGCTCGGTTCAAAAGTAGTATAGCTGCTGATTAACCTGCCACTCAAATCATATATCTCACACTGCATACTAACCTTAGTTGCCTCAACATCCGGATTACTGTATAAGTCATCCGCTACACGAATCTCATTGGTAATGGAGTTATGGCGAATATTGATGCCTGATGTATTATTTTGATTGTTATCAGGAATCATAGAGGATGAGTTAAAGTCAAATCCATAGTGATCATAGAATTGTCCATAGCCGACATGACCACTTGGAGTATTACCATCAGGTCCTGAGTCCTCCATAATAGGATCATCAAGTGTAGTTGGCTCGTTCACATCCTCGGATGGAGGATTAAGTGGATTACACCTTGAATAAGAGGCACTATACCTGCCATCTTCCGCATCAAAATCAATTTTTTGAATTAAATGGTCAAGGTCTGAGAGATCTGATTCATATACAATGGATGTATTTCCATCTTCATCAAAAAAAATATATGTAAAATGATCCGCTGTGATTGTTACTTTAATTGCAGGCAATTTGATATTTTGATTTGTTCGGGACCTTTTACCCAAACCTGCTATGGCATTTATAATCTCCGTGGCTTCGCCTTTATAATGAAGACGGCAATGGTACTTGATTTTATTTACTTCATCTATACTGATTAATTTACCATTGTCTTTGTCATACTTAATTTTCCAATCGGGGACATTTGTAAGATCTTCAAATATAAGGGAATTATTAGGATCTACGTGATAAGTAGGAATGCTATTATCAAACAATGTAAACGGATACATCGCTGAATCGCAGTCGCATTTAAAAGTATAAAAATCAGCAGGTGGTGGGTTACCACCTCCCCCTCCTAAACTACATTCTTCATATATTCCGCCTAATCCGCTTGGCAACTGAATTAAAGGGTCGATGGGCGTGAGTTTATATGCCCCTCTACCTCCAACTCCATTCTTTCCAGGCGAAACTCCTATCCATTTAGAGTCAAAGGGCACGCCAAAATTTTCAAAAAACTGCGATTTTCCCGCTAAGATGGGATTACCTGCCAATTGAATGGTACCGGGTGCGCCTCCGTAGCTGCCATCTCCACCTCCCGCTGCATCTCCGGGTTCTCCGCTGCCACCCATTCCTCCTGAATAATATACATCAGTTCCAATAATAGTTCCGAATCCTCCAAAACCACCTGCACCGGGGTCCCCCCCCACCAATCCGGGCTCTCCGTTCTCTCCATTCGCACCGGATACATCTAACCACCTTGATATGTTTCGTTGTTTTAAGTCTCCGTCTTCTATATATTTGGTTTTGAGCAGTATGATACCTCCTCCTCTGGCTCCCCTACCTTGATTGCCTCCTTTACCGCCTTGCGAACCCACTGAACCTGCATTACCTGATACGGGTGTCGGTGCATTAGTCCCCCCTCCCGTGCCTCCATGTCCCCCTCCGTTACCTCCAATACCTCCTTTGTTTATGCCGGTTTCGATATAACCCGCATTGCCCATGATGGCTATACCAGTCGAAGCGCTCGGTACAGGGTAAGTTGTGTACATTCCGTTAGCAGGTGTTGGCAATATAACAGAACTCGATACCTGCGGATCTCCATCTGTTCCTTGATTACCTGAATGTTTATTATTGGGTGACGGATCCGGATCTAAACAAGGTTCATTGTATTGAGCTGACTCCCCTCCTCCTACTCCGTCATAATAAATATCTCCGGGTGCACCTTGTCCTCCTTTACCAAAACTATAACCATCCTCCGGCTTAAATCCACAACCAGCGGCTGTGATGACAGAGCTCTTCATGGTAATACTATTTGTCTTTAATGCCAATACTCCTCCGGTATTGCCATCCCATGGATGACATTTAACAAATACTTTATCTAATGTCAAATCCCCAAATTGCTCTAATTGAATGACTTGTACTCGGTCGTTAGGGTCTGCTGTGGAATAACCTCGGCTTAGCAAACTCACCTCTAACTCATCTCCGGAGGGGTTGACATTGATTATATCTACTTCTTCCCAATGACCAATATAAGTTGAACTGCCTATCATCTGAATCACTATCGCTCGGTTGGATGCTGAAAATGAACCTGAAATATTACTCAGATTTAGCTTCATATTGGCACCCCATGCCGTAATCGTGGTTACTTGTGCACGGTTGTCGTCCGCATACCATTCGCCTGAACTCGGATTAGCACGCGTCATGGACGGATACCCACTCATAAACTGACCCCACGACAGTCCCGAAAATAAGGTCAATATGCCCATCAACAGCATAGCCTTTTTACGATTGACCCTGTGTGTGTGTGTGTGTGTGTGTGTGTGTGTGTGTGTGTAACACCGCTGAACACACTTTACTCTGATTTTGTAATAATTGTTTCATATCGGTATTTTTTTAAATGAACTTCAAAGTTAAAACTATTTTTTTGATAAAAACAAATTTTTGGAGGATAAAAATAAACAGCGGTGCTTCGACTACGCTCAGCAACCGCTAGACTACGCTCAGCGACCGCTATACTACGCTCAGCAACCGCTATACTACGCTCAGCAACCGCTATACTTCGCTCAGCGACCGCTAAACTTCGCTCAGCAACCGCTATACTACGCTCAGCAACCGCTATACTTCGCTCAGCGACCGCTAAACTTCGCTCAGCAGCCGCTATTGAGCGAACTCGAAGCACCGTTTTACTCGGACTGACGAGAGTATGACTAAAGAAATACAAGTATTTACTATTTCTTCTTTCCCGCGAACATCATTAGGTAAGCTTTGACAAACTCATCTATTTCACCATCCATTACAGCTTGTATATCTGATGTTTCCTCTTGTGTACGCACGTCTTTGACCAATTTATAAGGATGAAACACATAGTTTCTGATTTGAGACCCCCATTCAATTTTGAGTTTAGAATCTTCTATTGCTTGTTTTGCTTCATTGCGTTTGCGCATTTCCGCTTCGTAGAGTTGTGATTTGAGCATTTGCATAGCAAGTACTCTGTTTTCTAATTGAGAGCGTGCTTGTTGACACACAACCACAATCCCTGTGGGCTTGTGTGTGATCTGCACTTTGGTTTCCACTTTATTGACATTCTGCCCCCCTGCTCCACCGGAACGGGATGTTTGCAACTCGATATCATTGTCTTTAATTTCTATGTTAATATTATCGTCCACCAAAGGATAGGCATAAACAGAAGCAAAAGAAGTATGTCTGCGTGCATTGGAATCAAATGGAGAAATACGCACCATGCGATGAACCCCACTTTCACTTTTCAAATAGCCGTAAGGAAAATCGCCTTCGAATTTGAGCGTAACGGATTTAATACCGGCAACCTCACCTTGTTGAATATCCATTTCGGTAACTTTCATTTTATGATTTTCGCCCCACATGATATACATACGCATGAGCATCTCCGCCCAATCACAGCTTTCTGTCCCTCCGGCACCCGAATTGATGGTAACAATAGCCGGCAATGTATCTTCCTCGTTCTGCAACATATTTTTGAGTTCCAAAGACTCTACAATAACAAGTGCTTTGCGATAAGCCTCATCCAATTCATCTGAGGTCATTTCTCCCGCAGCAACAAACTCCCCCATCACTTCAAGGTCATTGACAGAATTCTCAACTTCTTGATAGGCTTCTGTCCATATTTTTTTCTCTCTTATAATTTTCAAATGTTTTTCAGCCTTGTCCGGATTATCCCAAAAATTGGGGTCAAGAGTCTGGCTCTCTTCATCTGCAATCAGTGCTAACTTTTCTTCGATGTTAAAGATACCTCCTCAAGGCTTCTTGTCTGCCCTTCAAATCTTTAAATTGATCTGTATTCATGTTCTGTTTTTAGGGTGGCAAAGATAACCGCTAGTTTGCATAAATTTGCCATGCTGTTTAATGGCATAGCAGTTGCAAAAAAATCAGGGTATGAATAACTTAGGAATTTTAATCAAATCAGGGATTCTCGCACTATTTTTCAGTTTTGTTTTACATACAAATGGACAAAGTTCCAATTCTATTGTCAAACCCAAGATAAGTCCAAAAGATACGGTTCGCACACGCATTCAGGCACAAGATAGTTCCCGTCCTGCGCACAATCAAAGCAATGCAGTCAAAATCGGCTATGAAGTTGTTGATGGGGATTCTATTCCGGTTTATTTATTCAACGATGTGTATTTGCAATCCCTACAGAGTGCAGAGGAAATTAAGAGATACAAAAAATTAGTGCGTGATGTCAAAGTTGCTTTGCCTTATGCTAAACTTGCCGCCTTCAGATTGCAAATGATGGAAGACAACCTGAGTATGATAAAATCCAAACGTGCGCGTAAAAAATACATCAGTGAATGTGAGAAAGCCATTAAAGAGGAATTTATGAGCGATCTCAAAAACTTGACCGTAACACAAGGCAAAATACTACTCAAACTCATCCACAGAGAAACCGGCAAAACAACTTGGAATATTTTGACTACCTATGCCGGCACTTTCGAACCTTTGTTTTGGAATACAATGGCAAATTTGTATGGAGCATCCACCAAAGAAACCTTTGACCCTGTCGTAGATAGGGAAATAGAAGAAATCATTAAAAAATTAGAACTTGAATAATCAAAAGATACATCTGCTTGCTTTTGCTGCACATCCCGATGATGTTGAGTTATCTGCAGCGGGAACATTGCTCAAACACAAAGCATTGGGTTACACAACCGGCATCATTGATCTTACACGAGGAGAAATGGGCACACGAGGAAATGCTGAAACACGTCAACACGAATCTGAAGTAGCGTCATCCATATTAGAGATTGATGTACGTGAAAATCTGGGAATGGCAGACGGTTTTTTTGAAGAAACACAAGAAAACTTGCTCAAAATTATCCATATCATCCGCAAATACAGACCCGAAATAGTATTGGCAAATGCACTGTCAGACCGTCACCCCGACCATGGACGAGGCGCACATTTGGTTGCTCGCGCTTGTTTTTTGTCCGGTTTGGCAAAAATTGAAACCTCTCATAATGGCGAATCACAACAAGTTTGGCGTCCTAAACATATTTTTCATTACATACAAGATCATTTCATGAAACCTGATTTTGTGATAGATGTTACGAAATGGCACGACAAGAAATTGCAAGCCATAGCAGCTTATAAAACACAATTCTACAACCCTGACTCTCACGAACCCGTTACCCCTATTTCGAGCAAAGAGTTTTGGGATTTACTCACAAGCAAAGCATTGTTAATGGGTAGATATATAAACTGCACCTATGGTGAAGGGTTTATAGCCGCTTCTCCTTTTGAAATACAAGAACTCGCATAAATAAAAATCGGATTGTCATGTGTGACAATCCGATTTTTCTAAGTGGCAATGACAGAAGGGTGTTATTTCACAATCACCAATCGCTGTATCTGCAAATTATTTCCATCTGAAATGAGTTTAACAAGATAAGTACCAACAGCCAAATCTTGTAGGTTAACCAACACTTCACCGTTTGCGCTTGTGGATTGAACTTCCATCAATTTGCGTCCGGTCATATCCATAATTTCAAATAGTGGTTTTGAGCCGTTACTTACATTGTAATAAATAGCTACACTATTATTGGCAGGGTTTGGAGCGAGTTTCATACTTGCACTTTGCACCCCTGCTTGTTTCACACCGAGATAATCGCAAGGAGGCAAATACATACAAAGTTCTGTCATACATTTATTACCTTTCAAATCAGTCAATATTACTTTGAAACAAATCAAAGTATCTTTAGGAGGATTATCAGTAAAGGTAATTTTTATTGTCTGCATTCCGGGTGCAACAGGGTTAGGGATAACACTTCCAAAAGTTCCTGCTCCTATTGGCAGAACGGTAACAGAGGCATTGGTAGCAAAAGGATTGTACAAAGTGATATCCAGTTCATAGGTAGAAATTCCAATCTCCTCACTTAAGCAACGCGCACAGTTATTATAAGTTTCTAATTTGCAAGGCTCCTTACATGGCTCATGCTTGATAGACAACGAATCACGACAAGCTTTTTCTGCCTTAGGATCATAGAATGAAAAATAGAATGTGCTCGGACTTGTATAAGGTGGCATATCAGTGAAAGTGAAGCAGAAAGTTTGTGCACCTGTATTGAGAGTAAACGTATTTGGGACTACTGTTCCGGAAGGTGTATTTACCGTGAATGTAGAGCCAGGACTTCCGCCCCAATTCACATTGACACACGCATAATACTGAGGATGACCATTTGCATCCAAACCGGCACAATCAAATTTCTCAAATTTTACTTCCCCTTTACAAGGAATTAAATCACAATTAGGAAGTGTGATACAAATGCTTGTATCACATCGTATATCTTTAAAATTTTGCAACAATGTAAAGCAAGCCGTAGCGGAAGGTACAGAAGGATTATAAGTAAAACCGAAAGTATTCCAGTTTGGTAAAACTGTAACCGGCATTGAACCTGAAATTGTACCGGAAGCTGGTATAACATTAAGTGTTGCACTTGATGCAAATCCATTAAATACACTCAAAGTAATATTGTAGGTCATCAACCCCGTTTCAGGGTTAATTCTATTACATTTCACAGTAGCTTCAATTTTCCAAACACAATCCGGTTTATTGCATTTCACAAACTTGATATCAGTAGGTTTGGACATGGCTTTACAACCAAATACAGTCGTTATTTCAACCTGATAAGAGCCGGATTGGTATAGCGGAATATGCAAAGTGTCATTGACAGCTCCTGTAATCGGACTGCCATTATAATACCATTGATACGAGTAATAGCCTTTGGGTGCATACCAAACAAGTTCCTGCACGGTATCGCAAATTTCATAACAACCTGATTGATAACCGCAGAAGTCAGGCAAAGGATTTACATTTACAGCGGCTGAGGCTTTGCATCCAAAAGTGTCAATAACGGTATAAACATATTGGTCGGGTACTGTGGTGTTGAGCGTATCTTGGTTCCAACCGTTATTCCAAAATGATTGCACAATATTGGGAGAAACCGATGAACCAATGAGTTGATTTACTTGTCCTTCACAAAGGTTACCTACCGTTGCAATAGATGCTATCGGATTGGAATGCACACTAAAATATAATGAATCATATCCGAAACAACCGGTGGGTCCGGTTACTTTTACATATAATACTTTGCTACCTGGAGACGAATAATTATAACTAAATGTGTTCATTCCGGAGCTTGTTGCATTATCCGGAAGTAATGTCCAATTTATTGTATATCCGCCACTGGCAGGGTAGTTCACTGAAAATTTATAAAATGTATTGATACAAATGTGTTTCTTACCATGAATTTCAGGTCGAGGAACCGGATTCACCATCACATTAACAGGTGCAGTCCTAAACATACAACCTTTGCTGTCTTTAAGGTCAACATAATAACTTCCTGTATATTTTGCCCAAATTGATTGTGTACTAGCAATTGACGACCACAAATATTGATAAGGAGGATAGCCTCCAGCAGGAGTAACTTTGTATAAAACACTATCACCTTCGCAAATTGTAGTGTCGGAAGGTGCAATAACACCACTTAGCGTATTGGGCATAACGACAACACTCTTGAACGCAGAATCAGAACAACCATAGAGATTAGAAACAACCAAAGAGGCAGTATAAGTACCGGCTACTGAATATGTTCTGTTAGGATTTGTAATTAAAGAAGTTGCTCCATCACCAAAATACCACTTCGATTGAGTATATCCTATTGAAGTATTAACAAAAGCAACCGGGCTACCTTGACAAACCGAATCAGCAAGTGTAAATAGCGCTTGTGGCATTGGGGGCACTACAAGGGTTTTAGTTTTAACACAAGTTCCATTCACGGTTAAGGAAACCGTATAGGTTCCGGAAGGCAAAGCAAATATCGGATTCGCTAAAGTACTTGTATATGACCCGGGGGTAATCAACCAAGCATAACTCGGAATGGGCAATGTTGACAATCGCTTTGTATTATTAATGAACTTAACATTAAATCCTCCTCCTGAACAATATAATGAATCAAAGAAATCAGGAATATACTTAATGGTATCAACACTCATCCTACATATTTGACAAGTATCTGTTCCTGTGATGTCAGGTACATTAACACAAAAGTTAACTCTATAAAACCCCGGCTCTATAAACGTATGTGAGACATTTGTGCCGCTGGCAAAATTTGAACCGCTGAACGGGTCATCAAAATTCCAAGTTGGATTAAAAGCACCAGCGGTATAAGTTCCTATAAAACTATCTTTATCACATCCTAATTTAATGGTGCTGAAATTATTAGTATAAGCAGGGTCAGCCTTACAAGTATCACAAACTGTATCGATTGGAATAACATTGCTTGTACTTGAACATCCAAATGAATTCACTCCAATAACATAATAACCACCTATGATATTTGTAGAGTATGAATTACCGGTAGCGAGCAAAGTCGATGGTGATTTATACCAAGTATAGGTAGTACCCGTAACAGGAGCTGCCACAAACATATTCACAGTACCAACAGCACCACAAAACAAATTGGGGTCAGGAGTGGAAATCGTAATATTAGGATTTGGGTTAATCATAATACTCTTGCTTGCGGTTGCAGTACCACTACAAGTTCCACTGTATGTTACAGTAAGATTAACTACAAAATTTCCGGTTGAATTATAGATATGTGAAGTACTCGCGCCTGAGCCCGTTCCCGCATCTCCAAAATTCCAGCTATATGACATAGCAGGTGTAGAACTACTCATTGTAACTGAAGTACCTTTGCAAGCCGTAGGAGGAACGGACATTAATGGTGCAGGTGGAGCAATAACGATAATGGTTTTTGAACTTGAAATAGTTAGCCCGCAAACAGTTCTGATTACAGTCAAAGTTGCAGCACCGGTAAAATTGTTCCATTCAACACCAATATTTGAAGTTCCTTGTCCACTCACAACGCTACCTGCTATAGTCGGAGAAATACTCCATGCGAAATTATCACCCGGTACATTTGTATTATAGCTGACGGTTGAATTCGAACACACAGTATCCAAACCTATGATGGGTGCAGGTGTAAGAGGTAGAATACTATTAATGGTATCGCTCAACGCCAAGGACTTGCAGCCGGTCAATGGGTCTATCTGATATGCATTGAGAATATAAGGACCTGTACTGCCCCACATTACACTAATAGTTGTCCCACCCATCGTTGTAGGAGTGCCATTGATTACATTCCATTCAATAGCAAAATTAGAAGAAGAAGGGAAAGCTATATAAGTATAAGGTTTGTTAGGACAAACCGGACTTGGACCTTTGATAGAATCAGGGGGCGGTGGTGCAGCATTAACTTTGAGGGTTATAGTTTGAGGGTCATTGCAATATTGCCCACTTGTGCTTTGTGCTGTAATATTAAAAAGTCCAGGACCAAAACTCCATGTAGGTACTATAAAAGGAACATTACCTAAAATGAGCATGGGTGGCGGGTTGGAAGAGCCTGTGATTGTCCATTGAATAAATCCCGGCACATTAGGATATTGGTAAAAATTTATAGGATCATTATCACAAATTTCCGAAGGTCCACTGATAAATAATTTTGGTCGTGCAGTAACATTTAGGCTCGCTGTTCCACCACAATGTAATCCTTCTGTGCTTCCGGGCACATTATGGAAATAATCAACCGTAATATTACCGGATACAAACGGACTATTAAAAACAACAGTAATTTCATGACTATTGATAGTATCACCTGACCACAGTGATACATTGGCAGGTAAGTGCCAACGAATACTGTCAATAGGAATATTGCATGCAATAGAATACTTAACAGGTTCGCCAAAGCAAACAAGGGTATCTCCATAAATTTGAGATACGGGTGTAATAATTGGCACTATTACAGATGTAGGTGAAGAACACATACCGCTACAACCGGGCGTACTCAAAGTGATAACCCCGGGACCGGTCGAACCCCACATCACAGTAACAGAAGATTGAGTGCTGTCTCCCAAGATTGTTCCGTTGGACACAGTCCATTTGTAAGTTGGACATAGTGCGTTGGTGTGATAGGTTACAGTATTATCAGGACAAACAGTACTTATGCAAAATATTTCCGGTCCCGACATATTATCTACAATTACTTTGATAGAGAATGTGTCTTTACATCTGCACTCATTCTGAACTACAAGTTGAACAATGTAAGTTCCGGCAGAGGAATATGAGTGTGTAGCATTTGGAGCAGGTGCATTTTGCATTGTTGAGGTACCATCACCCCATATCCACTCATAAGTATAAAGCGGTGTGCCTGCACCTGCATAAGATTGATTGAAAAATTGAATGGATTGATTTTTACAAACATTCACTACACCCCCAATCGCTGCGGGTAATGTTGTAAAAGCAGCATGCGGTTTACTAATAATGTCTATACATATTTCTTTTTCTCCAACACAACCAAATGAATCGGTTTCAATCACCTTAACCATTCCGGAGCCTATTCCTGTCCAATAAACATTAATAGAATTAGTGATGGTTGGTGTGTAATTAGCGGCTCCCGTGATTATCCAACTATATGTACTTCCCGGATGGTTTTGAACACTATATGTCACCCATGTTGAATCACATGCTTTTATACAAACCACTTCATCTCGTTGATCTGGTTTGCCGCCACCTTTTGGGTCTGTAATGCCGCATCCTACCGTGTAAGACGGCACTATAACCGGCTTGGGTTTAGGCTTGACAAATACGTTTATGATGGATGTACAAACTATCTGATTGAGTTGGTCTCTAATTACTAAAGTCACTTTGCCCCAACCGGTGCTTTGCCAAGTAACCGAAACCGATGTACCGGCACCCACTACTGTTCCTCCATATGCATTCCAAGTATATGAATATGTGCCTATGTTACCTGCCGTATAAGGACTTATCTGATTCTCACACACAATCGTGTCTCCACTTACGGAGCATGATTGTGCACTTACGTGACTAGCAAACATGAATTGAAAGGAAAATAAAAGAACTGAAAATATAGTTATTAACAGTTTCTTGGGAAAATTTGGGTGTAGTAATAGTTTCATACGCTATTTAAATTTAGTAATACAATATTACATCATACTTAAACAACACCACCAAAGAAATTTTAAAAAAAAACGGACAAAGTCATATTTTATTTCTTAGTCGAAAAAACACTTAATTCTTCATAAAGGACTTAGACAATCACTAATTTTAGTGTAGTATAGCAGCATGAAATTCAGCTTATTCAAAGCACTCATTTTATTCGGATTACTATCTTTTTCCCAAAATGGAATCTGCCAAGACAACACTGTTTACACCTCGATTAAAGAGGCACTTAAAAACAAAAAAAATGTCCAATTTCTAGATTTATCAGGACAAGAACTTCGCAAGGTTCCACGCAAGATTAAAAAGTTTAAGAACCTCAAACAACTTGATCTTTCCGAAAACTTAATTACAGAACTACCAAAGTTTTTGGCAAAAATGCCTCATTTGCAAAAACTTGACTTAAATACAAACAGACTTACTAAGATACCCAAGAATTTCAATAAGATGAAGAGCCTTGAGGTGCTTGAACTGTCAAATAATTACTTTGATGTGTTTCCTGCGGAAATTTTGCAGTTACATAAAATTGAGGAACTTTGGTTCAGAAATAATAAACTCACTGCCGTCCCTAATGAAATAAGCAATCTGAGCAATCTGCGCATCATTGATTTTAGCGGCAACCAAATTGAACTCATACCCGCTTCAATTGGTTCACTCAAAAAGTTGTATCAACTTCGATTTTCAAACAACAAACTAAAATCTATTCCTGATGAAATAGGCAACCTCACTGCATTAATAGATTTCAGGGTATCGCAAAATCAATTGAGCAAACTGCCAAATCTTTTTGGGAAACTTTATGAATTAAGGGTTTTTGAAGCAAATGATAATTTGTTTACAACCCTGCCAGATAATTTTGGAGATTTATACCAATTAGATGAAGTCTTTCTTGGCAAGAACCAACTCTCTTCGCTACCTAAAAGCTTTCCCAAGCTGCGCAGACTACAAGTTTTAAATCTTGAAGGTAATAAATTTGATTCGATTCCAAAGCAAATATATTCTCTTCCTCTGTTATCAAACCTTGATTTGAGTTATAATCAGATTAAAGCCGTTCCATCTGATATCAGAAAACTGCAAAAACTCAACATATTGGATTTGCGTGGCAATGAAATCAACTATATCGACAAAGATATCAGTAAGATTAGATTTTTATCTAAACTGTGGTTGGGCGACAATCAAATCACTCAGCTGCCGGAGGAAATGAAATCACTCAAATGGCTTGAGATTATAAGCCTTTACAACAATCCTATTTCAGAAAAGCACAAAGCTGAAATTCAGGAATGGTACAAAGAAAACGACCCAAAATGCTCGATTTCATTTTAGGTTAAATCGGCTTTACTTTTGCAATCCAATAACAACTTGTAATTTTGTTCATCATGAAACGTCTTGTTCTTCTTTTCAGTCTTGCATTTTGCAGTTTGTATGTAAAAGCTGCTAAGTTGCTTATTCCTATGGATGAAGTTCAAAAAGAACATCTTAAAGCATACGGTGTAACATATTGGGTGCTGGCGCAGGGAGGAGAAGGCAAATGGTTACTCAATTACAGAGGAGGTAGTTTTATGTTTGACTACCTAAAAAATATTGAGAAGGAGTGCTTGGTAAGGGGCGTCACCTACGAAATAGTACCGGATGCAAACGCAAATGCCATCTATGCCACTATTGCTAACCCGGAGGTCAATATGGAAACTGTCAAATTATTAAAAGCACCTAAAATTGCCGTCTATTCACCCAAAGAGAAAAAACCTTGGGACGATGCGGTAACTTTAGTTCTCACCTATGCTGAAATTCCTTATGATATCATTTATGACGATGAAGTTATGAATGACAAACTCGCTCTTTATGATTGGTTGCATTTGCACCATGAGGATTTTACGGGACAATACGGAAAATTTTGGGCAAACTACCGTAACATGCCTTGGTATAAAGAAGAAGTGAGGGCAAATGAAGCAACTGCAGCAAAATACGGTTTTCAAAAGGTATCTCAACTAAAACTTGCCGTTTCCAAAAAAATCAGAGATTATGTTTTGGGAGGAGGCTTTTTGTTCGCCATGTGCTCAGCAACTGATTCTTATGATATAGCACTTGCAGCAGATGGCGTGGATATTTGCGAGAGTATGTTTGATGGAGACCCCATCGACCCACAAGCGCAAAGCAAACTGAACTTTGACAATACTTTTGCATTTCAAGATTTTGACTTAATTACCAATCCCTATATTTACGAATTCAGTTCTATTGACGTGCAACCCAACGAAAGACAAGGGATAAGAGAAGAAAACGACTTCTTTACATTGTTTGAGTTTTCTGCCAAATACGATGTCATTCCTACCATTTTAACACAAGACCATACCCGCACTATCAAAGCCTTTTACGGACAAACAACTGCTTTCAAAAGTAAATATGTCAAACCCAACGTAACTATCTTAGGTGAAAACACCTCTTTGGGTGAAGCGCGTTACATACATGGAACTATGGGCAAGGGCACTTGGACTTTTTATGGTGGACACGACCCCGAAGACTATCAACATTATGTAGGAGAACCACCTACCGAGCTTTCGCTGCACCCTAACTCTCCCGGGTACAGATTAATTCTCAACAATATTCTTTTTCCATCCGCTAAGAAAAAAGAGATTAAAACCTAACTCCTACTCTCCGCCTCTCCTATTCCGAATAGCGCAAAGTCATATTTAACAGGGTCAATGGCATCATATTCTCTGAGCTTTTGTGTTAACAAAACTGCATTTTTCCAATCAGATTTGGAATTATCCAGTA
Organism: Bacteroidota bacterium; assembly: GCA_023957335.1. Taxonomy (NCBI): domain Bacteria; kingdom Pseudomonadati; phylum Bacteroidota; species Bacteroidota bacterium. The sequence continues at coordinate 90,356 of JAMLHC010000002.1, forward strand.
ACCCTATTTGTACTGCTGTTCGCAAAACGTGAACATCCAAAGGACAAATCAGTTGTGCAGGCGAAATATGATTCCAAATCCCGAAATCAATATTCAATTCATCCTTACGCACCATCCACCTCAAGAACATATTAAGCCTTTTGCATGCGCTTCCTTGTATCGGAGAAGCAATGTGTTTGCCTGTTCGCTTGGGAAACCACTCCGAAGAAACAAACCTATTCCTGAATCGATTCAACCCTGTTTCAACTGCATTTTGAGAAGTATCAAACGTGGGGAACAGTGCATTCTCTAAGCTATCCATTTCAGAATAAATTTCTTTTAGAAAATAAATAAAGTAGAATAGGTCTGTACTGTTAAATGTTCGGTGAACAAAGTTTGACAAGTGTTTCAGGTCACTTTCGCAATGATTTAAAATAAAGTCATGCGGACTGTTGTCAAATAAAGATATTAAGTCTGTGCATTTTTTTACAATAGTCTTGCGTTGTCCCCAAGCCAGTATTGCCGCCAAAAATCCCATGATTTCAATATCCTGCTTTTGTGAAAATCTATGTGGAATAGAAATCGGGTCAAAAGGAATAAAATCCTGTTGATGAAAACGACAATAAGCATCGTCTAAAATTTTTTTGAGTTTAGCGTCCATAGTTTGATACTTGTCCATTCACAATCAATCTGCCATTCATAATAGACACGTTATGAACCTGCTTGATTTATAAGATAAAATTGATTTTAAAAATCACAATTACACTTTTGGTTGAATCGAGAGGTTCCTTTTTTTCTGCTTCCGCATGAATCCAGGATGATTACTGCCAACAAGGCAACAATCATCAGCAGAACCAAAGACTTTGTTTTCATTGGTGCAAAGATGAGCGATTGACCGAACATTACAATAATCAATTCTCAGACTTGATTAAAACATAAATTTGCCGCATTAATAGTCCGGATTACAGTGAAAACAGAAATACTGACAATAGGTGATGAAATACTAATCGGGCAAATAACAGATACAAATAGTGCATGGATTGCCAATCGGTTGTTGCAAGAAAACATCCTTATTAATCGCATGATATCACTTGCAGATAAACGTACTGAAATGCTTGAAGTGATTGATTGTGCGTTCCAACGCTCAGATGTAGTAATTATCACGGGCGGATTAGGACCCACCAAAGACGACCTAACAAAAGAAGTGTTAGCAGAATATTTCGAGAGCGGTTGGCATTGGGACGAGGAAAGCCTTCGCATAATTGACAAACTTTTCAGCCAAAGAAATCGAGAACTCAAAGAAATAAACAAAAAACAAGCCTACCTACCCGACAATTGCAAAGCCATTGCTAATCATTGGGGAACCGCACCGGGCATGTTATTTCAAAAAAACAATAAGATACTCATCTCTCTTCCGGGGGTTCCATTCGAAATGCAAAATATGATGGACACCTATGTTGTAAACGAAATTAAAAAACGTTTTAAGCCGACTCCTGTGCTAGTGCACCACTTTTTAACCGTGAATGTACCGGAATCACTGTTGGCTGAGCGACTTGCCGAAGTAGAAGATAGTTTGCCCAAGCATTTCAAACTCGCCTATTTGCCTCATTTGAATATTGTCAGACTCAGACTTACTTGCAGCATTGAAAACGAACAGATAGACAAAACACTCTTTGATGATTTTGTTTCTCGATTTAGGGCAAAACTTGGCAACGATTTGGTTACTGAACAAAATATCAGTTTGGAAGAACACATTTACAATTTATTAAAAGCAAAAAATAAGACAATTTCATTTGCTGAAAGTTGCACAGGCGGATTAATTTCGAGTAGTTTCACTCAAACTCCGGGAGTTTCGGCAGTGTATAGCGGAGCTGTTATTTCGTATTCAAACGAAGTTAAGAACAAAGTTTTAGGTGTTCCGGAAATACTTTTGTCCAAGCATGGTGCAGTAAGCGCGGAAGTAGCAAGTGCAATGGCAGAAGGATGTCGCCTGCATTTGAATTCAGATTATGCTCTTTCAGTAACCGGCATTGCGGGACCCGATGGTGGCACAGAAGAAAAACCGGTGGGCACTGTATATATTGGCTTAAGTTCAGCACATGGCACTATCACAGAAAAACTTTTTTATCCGGCAAAAAGACATAGAATTATGGAATACTCCATGATTGCAGTTTTCAATCTATTGCGAAGAAACTTATAAATCCAGATAAAAGGAATTGGCAAACACCCCTTTCTTTTCGTTATGAAGTTGACTAAGAAAAGAAATTGTGCTTTATTTTGCTGCATTATAACTAAAAGCAAATCAAGATGAAAAAATTATTATTGAGTACACTCACGGCAGGCATGCTGTTCGCAGGAAACAATGTGAATGCACAACAAATTTCATTTCCAAGCCCAAGCACTACAAGCACAATTAAACAACAATTTGCAACCTCTTTTGTTGAATTGTCATATTCTCGCCCAAGCGTAAAAGGCAGAGTTATTTTTGGAGGGCTTGTCCCCTTTGAACAAATTTGGCGTACCGGTGCGAATAGTGCCACAACCATTGAGTTCGGACAAGATGTAATCATCAATAACCAAACAATAGCCAAAGGCAAATACGGTCTATTGACCATCCCTAATGAAAAACAATGGACAATCATCATTACCAAAGACCTAAACGTAACGGGAGCCGGTTCGTACAAACAGGAAAATGATGTTGTAAGAGTAGAAGCTCCTGTGAGTATGCTTAGCGATGTTCAAGAAACATTTACTATTGAATGTAATAATATCACTGACAACTCTTTTTCATTAGACTTAAAATGGGACAAAACCAAGGTAAGCGTTGCCGTTACTGCAAATTTTGATGCAGAATTGGTGAAGCAAATAGAGAAAACAATGTCTAATGATACTCGCCCTTACTATGCAGCGGCTTCTTACTACTATAACAACAGAAAAGATATGAAGAAAGCCCTCGAATGGATTAATAAAGCTGACGAGCTAACCCCGGGCAGATATTGGGTTCAGACTTTAAAAGCTAAAATCCAGTTTGAAAATCAACTCTACACAGAAGCAGTAGAAACTGCAGAACAAGCCAAAGCCAACGCAGAGAAAGCAGGTGTTACATCTTATGTGAATGACTTAAATGCTTTGATTGAAAATATTAAGAAAAATCCCGCTTATAAAGCTCCGAAGGGTAAGAAAAAATAATTTAAAAATTTCTCGACCTCAAAGCCCCTTCATGATGAAATTGTGAAGGGGTTTTTATTTTAAAGAAGGTATATAATTGGAAGAACAAAAACCATATCTGTCCAAAATCTATAAATTCTTTTGGGCTTGGTATATTCGCAAAGGATACGAACAATTAACAGTTGCAACTGCATTGCCATAAAAATTGGTTTGTCAAGCGAGTATCCATCTGAATACCACAAATCTGCTAAGAGTGCAAAATTGATCAAAGCACATATATCCAACAACCAAACTACAAAAGGGATTCCCGAATCTATCGCCAGTGTAGGATTATTATTCTTCATATCTTGTTCATAGTCAATCCACGAAAAGAGCAACATATTCTGAAAACAAATCACAAATAAACTCAACAACAACAACCATTGAATCTCGGCAGAAGAAATCCAAGCAGTAATACCTCCAAGAGCCATAGTAGCAACAAGAGAAATCCATAATTCCTTGAGTTTCCCTTGCCATTTTTTAGCTGCAAATTTTCTAAACAGGTAATAGCCTAAAACTAAAATCGCCACCGCACATCCCGGCATAATATATACCCTGCGTAATTGAGTAAAAAAAAGGATAGAAGCTATGATGATTGAGACTGCTGTAAGTGCAAACCAGAATTTCTTAAACCGGTACAAAATCCAAAAAGGCTCACCATAAGCTACATGCCCTACAGATTTAAGGTCTGAGAAATGGTCATAAAGATAAATAGCAAAAATCCCAATACTGCATATCAACACAATAGGATAATAGAACTCAACTTGATGAAGCTTTGCAAAAAAAGTAAAACTTATTGCCCCACCTGCAACAATAGGCAAACTCAAATCAGAAATCGCCATCAATATATTGCTGACAAATTTCTTCAAAGGCTAAATATTTACCGCAATCACTTTATTGATTTCGGGAACTGCTTTTCTGATTGCGCCTTCAATACCTGCCTTCATGGTCATCGCACTCATGGAACAAGACACGCAATTACCCATCAATTTGATATTGGCATTTTTTTCAGAGTCAATGTTAACCAATTCAACATCACCGCCATCCATTTGCAAAAAAGGTCTTATTGATTCCAATGCTTCTTTAACCCTTCCGATTAGTTCTGTTTCACTCATAAAATATTACAAAGTTTGAGATATTTGATTTTCTTGAATATGCTGTGTTTGGATTGCAAGTTGTCTCACTAAACTACCTGCAATTTCTTTAAAGTATGGCATAATAGGGCTGTTTTCAATAATACTGCCCCTATTTGTATCCGCAGAAAGATTTTCCACGATTGGCACCGAACCCAAAATTGGGACAGATGATTTATCTGCCAGTATTTTGGCTGCACTATCTCCGAAAATATAGAATTTTCTACCGGGTAGTTCGGCAGTTTCAAACCATGCCATATTTTCTATGATTCCTAAAACGGGAACACTGAGACCTTGCATTCTAAACATTTGCAAAGCACGATCAGCGTCCACCATAGCTACTTTTTGTGGCGTTGTAACAATCACAGCACCGGTAATTTTCAATGCACTACACAATGTAAGTTGCGCATCGCCTGTGCCGGGAGGCATGTCAATAATCAAGTAGTCCAATTCGCCCCACGCCACATCACTCACAAATTGTCTTAAAGCTGTTGACATCATGGGACCACGCCACGCAACTGCCACGCCCGGTTCTACTAAGTATCCAATTGAAAATATTTTTAGATTTCCCGCTTCTGCCGGCTTCATCAAATTTTTGTCTTTGCCTTGTACTCCGGTAGGCTTATAAGATTCTGTACCTGTAAGAGTGGGCTGTGAAGGTCCATATATATCTGCATCCATCAGCCCCACTTTGGCACCTGATTCAGCCAATGCTTTTGCAAGCGACAAAGAAACCGTGGACTTCCCTACTCCTCCTTTGCCTGATGCAACTGCAATTACATTTTTTACACCCTCTAAAGTTCCTTGCATAAAAATATTTTTTCGCACTTCTGATGTTACATTAATATCCACAACGAGTTCAGGCGAGAGTCGCTCTCTGATAGCATCTCTGCAGCCGTTCTCCAATAATTCTTTTAAAGGACAAGCCGGTGTAGTCAGCACTAAATCAAAAGCCAATTTATTGCCTTCGATATTGATATGTCGCACCATACCAAGTGTTACAATATCTTTCTTGAAGTCAGGGTCTATAACAACAGATAAAGCCTGCAATACTTCTTTGGGTGTAATTTCCATCTCTATTTTTGTTTCTTAAATAACTTTCCCATGCGTCTGAACATCTTCTTTTCAAACTCAAGAAAGAACCTGAATTTGCCAAATATAAAACCCCAAAAAAGTAATACAATCTGATAGAGTCCTAAGATGAGTATATAAAACAGAATTCGCCAATAGATAGGAGTTATTATGTGTACACCCATCAGATGCTTTATATAAACAACACTAAACCCCGTCAGTGTGAATACTATCAAAATTGCAACTACGTCCCACAATGTATTTACTTGCCATCTCTTTTGAAGTTTTTCGTACCAACGCATTTATAGGCGACAAAGTTAGGGATTGAAACTGATTATTTGTAATAAATATAAATAAGAAACAACTAACTGATTCTCAGCTATCATCAAATAACAATTATGCAAAATCAAATAAAATTTTGGAGTGAAAAGGACTTATATGTCCTTTAATTTCTAATAATCTGTAAACAACTTTAGCCTCATTGGTAGTAGCGCAAATCAGACAGAAATCCGTTCTATCGCAGCAAATAGATTTTGCCGGTTCCTTTGACAAAACTATTGTCTCCTGCAGAATCTCTATGCTTCACATCTTCTTTGTGATTCTTTACAGTAACCTGATACAGATAAACACCATTCGCCAACCTGTCGCCAAACTGATCAGTGCCATCCCATGCAAATTCGGAAACATTATTACCCACTCTGATAAAGCCTAACTCATCTTTAGTGATTTCCCTGACAACCTTGCCGGAAATTGTCATTATCTTGATTCGGATATCATCGGGGACTTCTTTGCCGGTGAGCGTAAACACAAATCTCATTTGAGTAGTAAATGGATTTGGATAAGGATAAAAATTTGTGATACTACTTTCGTTTATGACAATAAAATCAATGGTATAGAACTCCTTGCCGGCATTATTTCCTGAAATATCTTTAGACTGCACTTTGATGGTGTACTTGCCATCCGGCAGATTGGTCGGTCTGTATTCAATAGCCGCCACATTATTGGCATCCATAGCGGGTTTAAACGTAATTTCCCCTCCACTCAAATCAATGGGATTAAACACCTGCGAACCGGGTATTCGAAGCAATACTTCAAAGCCGGCTGTATCAGTTTGAAGCAAAAATTTATTTTCATCTTTAGATGTAATCAAAATTGTGGGGTTAGGTGAGACAATCTCACCATTCATGATATGACGTCCATCAAAAGTCACATCAAGCAAGGGGTTCAAATTGTCAGTAATAACCTGAAATGGGATACTCAAATAATTATTGGCGAGAGAAACTTCGGGTTGAGCCATTTCGGGATTAAAGAAAATATTGGCAGCATAACGTCCCGCTAAACCTTTGGTCGGCATTTTCTGATTGATATACACAAACTCCTCCGGCAGGATTGGATTGCCTTTTTGTGTAACCGATTGCAAAACATTTTGATTAGACAAATCAACAATCTGAAACTTGTAAAGTACGCTATCCATATACTTAGTCGAAATATTCTGGAATCCAATATTGATGCGGAAAGAGTCACCTTCCTGCAAGGTGTCTTTATGAAAGGAAAAATTTTGAGATGTATTGATAGAACCTTCCGGTCTTTCTTCAAAGGTAATAAGCCAATGGCGTATCTGTGGTGCAGAACGGTCGGTCAAATCTTTGAAATCTGCTTTGAGTTGAAGAAAGGGATAACGGTTTGCATCAATGGCTGACAGGTCAACCGTAGAAGGGGAGATATTTTGCATTAGCAAAAAAGAGTTTTTGCTTGAATCTACACCATATACAGAGAATTTAATTTCATCTGTATTGAATGGTGTTCCTGTCATAGGGCGCCAATCAAAATAGGCGGTATTCCATTGTGTAGCAGGTCCAATGAGTTCGGACATCAATGCCCCTTGGTCATATCTACCTAAAATTTTGCCCTCAATAGCAGCATACCCCATGGTAGCACTGTCTGTCAAGTGTGAAATGTTTTCAAAAGCGGTGCCGGGCGTCCAACCTTTGCAACCTATCATCACATAAGAAGCTTGGTTTTTGGGGTATCCTTCAAACGAGTTAGCACCCAACAAATTGAGTGTTTGCTTCATTTGCGCCCCCCAAGTGCTGAGTTGTGCATCATAGCGCGTAAAGAATGCAACATAGGTGCCGGTAGGAACATCATTAATCAAAGCATTAAATTCTGCTACTCCGCTTGCATTATTTGCAAAACAATAATAAGCATAATCTTGTGAAGCCTGAAAAGGTGGCCACGTAGCACCTAACCAACATTTGGGGTAGAAATTCCCATCCAAGAATTGTTGCAATGTGTTTCTATCCAATAAGACTGCAATAAAGCTTCCATCGGCTTTGGGATTGACATCCTGAGACAAGAATCCTGCAAATTTCACCCCAAGATTCGCGTGTGAAGTAACTCTTGTATCTACCCACACAAAACGCTCTGTTTGACCAAACTCAAATTGCTCTTTCTCTTTGTTTAAGATAATTTTGTTTGGTTGAGAAGATTGTAAAAACTGCGGAAAATCGGATTGCGACCAACCTGAATGAGCGTTTTTAATATAGATAAATGAGCGTTCTTCCCAAAAACCGCCTTGGTCAGTCGGCAAGTTTAACCTTCCACGCCAATAATATACCTGACTATCTTTTGACATGATAGGCACTGTCCATTTAACTAAATTTCCTGTATTAATAGCCGGCATAGTTCTTTTTAACCAAGGGCTGTTAAAGTCCGGTGTTGTATCTATCTCAAAAATAAACTGATTATTGGCTTTTAATAAGTTAAGGGATTGCGCCACAAGCGTAACAGAATCAGCCTGATTATGGATGGCAAAGCGTCTGGGATACAACAGACTGATACCATTCCCTTCAATATATCTATCCCATTTGACCTTATTATTAGCATAATCGCTTTCAATAATTTCTTTAGAGGGATTAAGCTCAACTTCAAATATGTTGTTTCCGGTTGTTGCAATATCTTTGGTTCTAAAAGTAAAGTAAAGGGTGTCCAAATATCCTATAGCAGGCACCCGTATTGTATATTGTTCAATCTTGGAATTTGAAGGCCATGTTCTTTTAATAGCAATATCAAATGAGTCAGCTACATTATATCTGCCTATGTTACCAACTATTATCCCTAACTGAAATGAATCACTGAGTGCATTGGTATTAGTGGGATTTAAGAATAAACTTGAAGGCGTAACAAAATAATCCGGTAAAGGGGGATTGTAAAGGGTAAAAGCAGGGTCTCCTTGATAAAAAATAAACGTATTGTGCAATCTTGATAAAGGGCTGTTATAATTAAGGTTTTCTTCAATGGTCTTATTCAGAATCTTACCTACTGATTTTCCAAAATTTTGGATAAACATATTATCATAGAAACTACGGATTTGCCCACCTAAACTGCCTAATTCTGAAACCGAGGTCTGACCAATAAAAACAATAGCTCCTTTTTCTTTGGCTCTTATCATTCTTTCGCCATAGAACAAATTACCATTATTAAAACCAATGGCAGGGTTCCCAGCTCTACAACCGTTAAAATACATAATAGGCAGTCTGCCCTTATTGGTATAATCGGTAGTGTCTCCTATATCTACATCTAAAACAGTTGCAGACCCATGTCCAAGAAACGTTATCAAGCTCAATCCACTATTGATATTTTGCACAGAATTATTGCGAATATTAATATCAATCGCCACATCAGAAGCACTGCGGTAATAGCCTTGCACATTGCCGCCAAATGGGGGTTTAACGGGGTAAGCTGCAAAATACTCAAGATAACTTCGTATAATTTTGCTTTCCGAACCATCATTGCCGCCCCCCAAGTGCATGACACGTTTTTTCCATTGAGCATTGGGAGTTTGTTCTTGCTCAATTAGTTTTTCCAAATAAATAGCAATATCTGAAGGTTTGTCAACTGATACACGTCCTGTGGCAAGATAGGGGATGGTATATTGCTTGCCGCCTAAACCCGATGTATATAAAATATCTGATGCTGGGCTTCCTATGATTGGAACAAGGTTCAAAGGTCGCATACCGGCAGTTTTTAGCAAATCCGGCTGAATACCTCGTCCCAAAAACAACAGATATTCAGGTGGCATCGTTGTAGCTTTGTCTATCAACAATTTTACAAATCTGCGAATTGCAATAGGATTTTCAACTCCATAACTAAAAGTATTGTACAACTGTTGTACGGAATACATATTAGCAGCAAAGCTTGTTTTGCGATAGTTCAAATAATCTGTGGCTGCTTTTCCCATTAACTTCTGATTTGTAATAATGAGAAACTGGGTGTTGTTGATTGCTACATCAATATCTGGGAAATCAACAGCTTCAATTTGAGTAACAGTAGAGGCATCAGTACTGTCAAAAATCACAAATTCCACGTCCTTTGCGGAAGGCGGATTGACATAGCTAAAAGTTTGACCTACTCCAAAAACAGGTGTAACTCTACGGTTATTGGTTAAATCATATACAAGCGGTGCATTTTGTCCCGGCACACCATAATTGCTCCAAGAAATTTCCTTAGATGTAGCAGAGGGTGCCATTACACCTTTGATTGATGTAAATCCAACCATATTAAAATCACGTGCATATTTCAATGTTACATAAGACGGGTTAAATGCCTGCAAAGCAACGCCCGGTATGTTCATAGCTTCAAGTTTGATATATGATGTTCCGCCTCCACTAATATAAGATTTAGGGAAGCTCAACGTTTTCTTTATTACTCCATAGCTATCCGTTAAAGTGTCGTAAACATTAGTAAAAGAAGCATTGTTCATGCTCACACCCACCTGCAAATGATGATCGGGAATGGCAATGTTTTCTGTGGATGAAATTACTTTAAATTCTAGTATAGGGTCAAAACCACTTGCATTCTGGGCGGGAGTTGGCAAAGACAAGGTTCTAAAAGAAGCCACAGAGGGAGCAAATCCAAATCTGTTTCCAACCCAACCCTCTCCTTCCGTATATTCGGGGTAATACAATGCTACATTGGATATGACCGTGGGGTGTCCATAGTAATATGTTTCACTTAAATATAAAGAACTTGTGTATTTAAAGAAGGGTTCGATTGGGAATGCACCCAGATTTTGTGTTTGTGAAAGTGCGTAGCGTTTGCCATTTGACAGTGAACTATTTGGCAAGAAGGTAATAAAATAAGCCCCTGTATCAGAATATAAACTTTGATTATCGTGCAAAGGGTCATTTACCGGGTCGGTATAAAACAATTCCCGGTCTAACTTCCCATCATTGGGTTTGCCATAAAATTCAATAAAATCATTAAAATTAAATATCCCATCATTCTCACCTTTTAAGTAAATGGGTACCTCTTCACCATTATTGAAAAGCTGAATTTTGGTGGGATTAATTGTAGATAAATCAATTCCATTTTGAAAAAGAACCGTTGCAAGTGTGGTATAATCAATACGAAAGATTCCTTCGCGTGCTATTTTAATTTTGAAATACTTTTGGTCTTTTTTTATCCATTCATTTCCATAGTTTTGCCCAATAGAATGATAGGGAAAAACCATAATCAGGCAAGTAAAAGTCAGTAAAAAAACAAGTATTTTTCTCATCGTTTTCGCAAACGTTCAAAAATAAACAAAAGATTGATACATACTAAGCTACCTCAATAACAACTATTACACAAACATCCACCATGTCCGACAAGCAATTTTATCTAATTCCTTCATCACTTGGCGAAGATAGTATCGACAAAGAAATCACAACTTTTCATAAGACTGTCTTAGAACAAATTGAAGTGCTTTGGGTAGAACACGCTAAGCCAGCAAGAGCCTTTATAAAATCTTGTCACTTGCAGCGTACAATCCAAAGTTTTGATATCAGAGAAATCGCAAAAAATGAATTCGACCATATAGAACTGAATGAAATTTCGGAGAGTTTAGTTCAGTATTCAAAAGTAGGATTTATGTCAGATGCCGGTCTGCCTTGTATTGCAGACCCCGGTGCTGCCTTAGTTGATTTGGCACGTAAGAAGAAATTTGAAATTATTCCCTTGGTGGGGGCATCTTCGCTGATGTTAGGGCTAATGGCTTCGGGACTGAATGGACAGCAATTTGTTTTTCATGGATATTTACCCGTACAACCCAAAGAACTAAAAAGAGCACTCAAAGGCATGGAGACAGAGGTGCTCAATTCGGGATACACTCAGATTTTTATAGAAACCCCCTACAGAAACAACAACCTATTTTTACACTTGCGAGAGAATATTAACCCACATATTAGACTTTGTTTAGCTACCAATTTATTACAAAACAATCAACGTATTGATACCCAAACTATAGCCGAATGGAACACCAACCCAATTGCAATTGACAAAAATCCCACTATTTTTCTTTTAGGGAGATAAGCACATCTCGAACAATAGCAATTTAAGAAAATGATTTCAACTGTTTTGGATGAGTTTATTTCTAACAATCTCAACGCATTCAGGTAAAAAACAATCGTATTTTTGAATTTATCTTGCCAATAATGCTGATGTGAATTCAGCGAATCACTTGCCTACTCTTTTCAAAATCTCGAACTCAAAATCATAGAGGTGTTTGGCATCTTTGGGATGAAATTGAGAATAAGTAAGTTTCCATTCTTGCGGGTTGAGTTCAGGATAAAACACTTCTGCATCAAACGTTGCAAACACTTTAGTAAGATAGATTGTATCAGTGATTGGCAAGCAATCTTTGAACAGAGATGCACCACCCAGAATAAAAACCCTATCATTTTGTTTTTGAGCTATTTCAACTGCTTTTTCAACACTGTCTGTCCAGACCGTGTTTTCAAGCGTGCGCGGAGTTCTACTTACAATAATGTTCAACCTGCCCGGCAACGGTTTTCCCATGGACTCAAATGTTTTTCTACCCATTATCACCGGGTGTCCTATTGTGTGTTTCTTAAACCATTTGAAATCGTCCGGCAAATGCCACAATAACTGATTATCTTTTCCTATTTCGTTGTTCTGTCCTACAGCTACAATTTGCACCAGTTCACGCATCAGTCAACTTATTTTTTCAGATTGGCTGCATCAAAACCAAAGCGTACAGAGATAATATTTGAGTAAAGAGCTGCACTCATATCTCCAATATCGGTTAATGCGTAATCAATGCTAAAACTTTTTATTTTAATCCCTACCCCTACCGTTGGCATAAATGAATTGATTTTATTGCCTTTTTTGTTTGTTTCTTTCTGAATATTGCCAATACCCATTCTCAACGAAACCCTATTGTTTTCATCCTTAAACTTATAGCTGAACTCCGCGCCCAATTTGGGATCTATGCTAAAAGGATTACTTTTGATAAGGGTATTTCGTTTACCGTCAGTGGTAATTTCAAAATCGGTAGCAGTAACAATCTCAAACTTTTTCAAATCCCACTTTTTGCCTACACCCAAAATCAGCCTGGGCAAGGTTAGTTCAAGGGTATTGATAGGAATGTCATTGCCGGTTTGTGCAAAAACCTCCTTATCTCTTTCCGAAAAACTATACCTCCATGTATTAAATGTAGTTGTAATATCCTTAGCCATTACACCAAAACTCCAACCATATTTTAATCCGGTAAGCCTTGCACCCGCATCAAAACCAAATCCCCATGCAGTAGCAAAAGGTCCTGCTTTGCGGTTAATCACTTTAGTGTTTACACCCCAACTCAGTTTAGAGTCTTGAAAGAACGAATAGCTGTTTAGCCTTGTCATATCAACAGTTTGTGCGTAATGAGCAATAAAAGCATAATCAACCGCAGAGAATTGAGAAATACGATCGTAATTGATTTCACCATTTTTAATTAAGTCCAAAGTATTCAAGATACCATCCACACCAAATCTCAACACTGTCAATCCGAGTGCACTATTTTCAGTAGGTTTTGTTGCAATACCCAGATAATCATAGTTTGCAATTCCGGCAAAGTATGCAGAGTGCATAAATGAAGCTTGTATCTTGTCTTGAATATCCACCAAACCCGCAGGATTCCAATATCCGGCAAAAACATCATCGGTGAGCGAAACAGCAACATTTCCCATCCCCATGGAGCGTGCGCCAACACCTAAGGTTAAAAACTCATTGCTGTATTTGGTTGCATTCTGTGCCTGTATTTGCAGTGCAAAAAGTATTACAGAAAAAGCTGTGATTATTTTTCTCATAAATTTATTTTTCTGTATTGATTCCAGTCAAAATGAATACTGCCGTCCAATCCGGCAACGATTTCGAGCAATATAGGTGTTAAAAAAACTTGAGTCTCCATGCTTACATTGATTTTTGCACGTTCATATACTCTCCATAACGTTGCAATTATTTTTTCATTATTAGCGTAGGCAAAAATAAACTTATCATGATGTATCAGGCGCATTCTTGACAAAAATACTGTTTTGAATACTGCATTGTCAAACAATTCATCCACAATTGCTTCATCTCCAATAGTTGTGTACATGTCATCATAAAATACTTTGACTTTTTCAGGGAAATCTATAACCAACTGCTTATCCGTTAACAGCTCGGTTAAGACATGCGCCATAAACCAAGCCCTGGGAATTTTTTCAAAAATACCTTTTTCATAAAATGCTTTTTTTAATTCTTCCTCCGCATGGATAAAATATTCGCAGTTATGAAACATTTTGTCGCGTTCAATATGGGATTTCATGCCCTTGATAAATTCGAGCGCTTGTGTGGAATATTCTCTTTTATCTCTTTCCGGAACATGCTTTCGGTATAAATCTCTGAACAAATCAGGGAAAACCAAACCCATATTGTACCATGCCTTCCCTTTTTGTGAATCAGTAAAATAATGTCCGAAGAAATTCACTTGATGTTTGAAAAAATATTTTGCACAAAAATAAAGATTTTGTCATACTAATTGACTCATGTATGCCCTTTAATAATCCTTACATTTGCAGCCGTTTAAAGGATAAAAAACGTGAAAAAAGCCGGACAAGAAAATGTACATCATTTGTTTCAATGTTTGTATTGGTATGGAATAAGACACGTCTTTGTTTGTCCCGGTTCTCGCAATGCTCCGCTTATTAATGCAGCCGTTGCACAACAAGGTTTTGAACTACACTCTGTGGTAGATGAACGCGCAGCCGGATACATGGCTTTAGGGGCAGCAAAAATTTCACAAAAACCTGCTATTATTATTTGCACTTCCGGCACCGCCCTACTAAACCTGTTCCCGGCTGTAGCAGAAGCACATCAGTTGAATATTCCTCTCATTGTTTTCAGTGCAGACAGACCCACTCGACTTATCAATCGTTGGGAAAATCAAGCAATAGACCAAAGAAGGGTGTTCGGCAAATATACCAATGCCTATATAGAATGGAAAGGTATAATGGAATTGCAGCGCTCGCTCGGAAAGGTTGAACGCATTGCCAATAAAATCAACTCACGCACTCAGTTTCCGGACAAAGGAGTAGTACATCTTAACTTCCACTTTTCAGAGCCGTTGTATTTTCCTGAACCGATAAAAAAGGTAAAACCGTTCAGCCTTACAACGGAGGTCAAAAGCCACAGCCAAGTGCAACTTCCTGCCAACAAATCTCTCTGTGGTAAAACATTGATGGTATTATGTGGCACCGGTGATTTCAATATAAATACAGAACAAGAAATTAAGAATCTGGCAGAAAAGAATGCACTGATTCTATGCGATTTAACCTCTGCATACCGCAAATACCAAAGCAATGATTATTGGGAACTATTTTGCAATTCAATTTCAGAAGAGTTTTGGAAAAAAAACAAACCCGATACTCTGATTACCTGCGGAAGTTTTTTGTTGAACAAAAATCTTAAAAGCCTAATTAGAAAATATCCGCCCAAACACCATATTCATTTGGCAGACAGGAATATTATACGCGACACATACTTTAGCAACCCTATTGTTTGTAGCAGTCTTGGCTCTCCATTTATGGATTCTATTCAAGACAACAAAGATTTCAAACATCTGTGGACTGAGCAAATGTCAGATCATACAATACGACTTCATTCCAAAATCGAGAACACTGTTGACATGAATGATTTATGGGCGATTGACTCGTTTTTGAAAATAATACCCAAAAATGCAATCCTGCATGTTGCCAACTCAATGTCAGTGCGCTATGTGGCAGTATGTGGAGCCGACAGCCAACTCTCCATATATGCAAATAGAGGAACCAGCGGAATAGACGGATGTGTGTCCACTGCTGTGGGTGCTGCACTTGCAGACAAAGAGCATGAACATTATCTCATTTGCGGTGATCTCGCTTTTTTTTATGACGCTAACGGGTTATGGTTAGATAAGGTGCCTGATAATCTGAAAATACTTTTGTTCAATAATCAAGGAGGAAATATCTTTGATATGATTCCCGGACCGTCCGGCAGTCAAGCAAAATCTTTTTTTACTACCCCACATTCACGTACTGCAAAAAATATTGCAGATGATTTTCAGCTACAATATGCGGTTGCACATTCAAAAAACACCTTCACTCAACATCTGTCTGATTTTATAACAATAAACTCAAACTTTATTTTGGAAGTAATTACTCATCCTGAACAGAATCAAGCAATGTGGCACAATGTTAAACAATAAAAAAGACTGTTCAAATGAACAGTCTTTTTTGTTTTTGGTATTTACTTTTTCGTTTAGTGAGCACCCCAAGCCTGAGTTTTGAGGTCAATTCCTTCTTTAAACATTTCCCAAAGTGGGCTCATATCTCTGAGTTTATTAACCGCAGTTTTGACATGCTCAATGGTATAATCAATTTCTTCTTCTGTGGTAAAGCGTCCCAATCCAAAACGCAAGGACGAATGTGCCAATTCATCATCCAAGCCCAATGCTTTCAAAACATAAGAAGGCTCCAAAGAAGCTGAGGTACAAGCAGAACCTGATGAAACTGCAATATTTTTAATACCCATAATCAATCCTTCACCTTCCACATATTTAAATGACATGTTCAACACATGCGGCAGCTTGTGTTCCTTGTCTCCGTTTATGTATGATTCTTCTAAAACTCCCAGTGCATTTTGCAATTTATCTCTGAGTTTGCTCAATCTTTTGCCCTCTTCCTCCATTTCGTTCATGCAGATTTCACATGCTTTACCAAATCCTACAATACCGGGCACATTCAGCGTTCCGGAGCGCATTCCTCTTTCGTGTCCGCCTCCATCCATTTGCGCAATAACTTTCACACGCGGGTTTTTTCTGCGCACATACAAAGCTCCAACACCTTTTGGACCATAAAGTTTGTGTGCACTGAAAGACATTAAATCAATATTATCTTCCAACACATTTACCGGCACTTTTCCTACAGCTTGTGTTGCATCTGTATGGAATAAGATTCCTTTTTTCTTGGCTAATGCACCAATCTCACTAATAGGTTGAATCACTCCAATTTCATTGTTACCAAACATCACACTGATAAGTATTGTTTGTGGTGTAATAGCCTGTTCAACTTGTTCAACAGTAATCATCCCTTGCGTGTTCGGTTCAAGATAAGTAACCTCTGCACCCAACTTCTGTACTGCTTTGCAAGTATCCAAAATTGCTTTGTGCTCAGTTGTTACGGTAATAATATGATTGCCTTTTTGACGATACATTTCAAAAACGCCTTTGATAGCAAGGTTATTCGATTCGGTTGCACCCGAAGTGAAAATGATTTCTTTGGCATCCGAGCCGATCAATTTTGCAACTTGCTCACGAGCATAATCAACTGCTTCTTCTGCCACCCATCCAAAAGAGTGATTTCGGCTGGCAGCATTTCCGAATTTTTCTGTAAAATAAGGGAGCATTTCATCCAACACACGTGGGTCAACCTGTGTGGTGGCATTGTTATCAAGGTATATAGGTAATTTTAACATGATGGTATTTATTTAGATTCATTCTAAGCTGCAAAACTAAGTAATTATTTAAAGTAAAAACATTTTATTGCACCCTAAAATAGATTGTGCAGCATGAAAAGGATAGAACACATAGGAATTGCGGTGAAAGACATAGAAGCTGCAATACCTGTATATGAGAATTTGCTCAATACATCGTGCTATAAAATAGAAGATGTTGCCACACAAGGTGTCAAAACTGCATTTTTCAAAATTGGAGAAAACAAAATAGAATTACTTGCTGCTACTCGCCCAGACAGCCCGATTGCCAAGTTTATAGAAAAGAATGGCGAAGGTATTCATCACTACGCATTCCTTGTGGATGATATCCAAGCTGAGATTGAGCGACTAAAATCAGAAGGGTTTGTGTTGATTAACGAACAGCCTGTACCGGGAGCAGACAATATGGAAATTGCATTTTTACATCCAAAGTCCACATTAGGGAACCTGATTGAACTGTGTCAGCCTAAGAAATAAAGTGGAATTTTTTCTTTTTGCTTTCAATATTTTTTTGAATAGTGAGTACCATTAAGGTAAATTAACTATCTGAAAATTTCCTACCTAAACTTGGGAAAGTACATCAGCAATGATTGGGGCATTACATGGAGAAAATGAAATAATCAAGGTGGTTACTGTGCACCTTTATTGTATTTATATCCAAACTTGTACGCAGTTGTAAGCGTGTAAACAGGGAAATTATCTGCAAAGGCAAAGCTGCCTCCAAATCCAAAAATATCTATAGGAAAATATCTGAAACAAACCGCCCACTGATAATTGAATGTTTCTTTTTTGAAATGCCCGTTAAACACAGCTCCACCGACATTATAATAATATCCCAGTTCATAATCGTGCCAACTCGTTCCTACACCAACCTTGGTATATAGCTCAAAGCCATTCATTATTTCTTTGCCATATAATATCCCAATATTCATTGCCTGCGATTCTGCTTCAATATATGAAAGTCTATATACTCTACTCGGAAATGCCGGGTCATATAACGATGCAGGTTGCCAGTCAAATGGCACCCATGTATTACCCGTATAAAATTGGGACAAACTAAAATCAATATAAGCACCAATAGGAAAATTATTAGAATTATACGAAAACCCAATATATGGAGAACTAATTGGATTGTAGAAATAAGATGATTGCATTTCTTTATTAATTGAATTTGTACCATAAGGGAGTATTCCGACTCCAAGTTCTAAAGTAAAATTACGCCAAGGAAAAGCACGCACCGCTGTATCTTTATTGCTACTCTTAATTGGCAATATATTATTGTGCGCTTTTGAATGAACAGAAGCAAACAGTGTACACAACAAGATGATTAATTTGGCTTTCATTAAGAGGTTTAAAAAAAGTTCAAATAGTTGTTTCGGGCTTTTGGGGGTAGTCAAATATACAACACATTTTCATCTCTGAATAATGCCTAAACTCAAAATCTTTCAAATGGAGATAAAACGTGTGTTTATGAATGCTTTGAAACGTGTTAGTAACACTAGGAACAGTTCCTATAAGTTTTCAACTTCAAACAAAATCAATTTAAACTTATGTTTTAAAAATAGAAGAATGGTGATTGAACTAATGCGCAGATTGTTCCATAATCTTCTTGTATGCCTTTTCACTGGCTAACTCTTCGGCTTTTTTCTTAGAATTATATACCTCTTTTGCAATTTGAACATTGTCAATAAGAACACATATTTCAAAGTAGGTGTCCCCTCCTTTTCTAAATTCATTTACCACATCAAGGCGAACTTCCTTTTTTTCTTTTTGTGCATACTCATAGAGTTTGCCTTTATAGCTGATTTCGGATTCTTCTAATATTTTGAAATCCAAATGCGTATCCACAATGCGTTTCTTGATAAACTTAGAAGTTTTCTTATAGCCTTTGTCAAGGTAAACCGCACCGATGAGTGCTTCAAGAGCATTGCCACCCACTACATGCATAGCTCCTTTTCTATTCAGCATACTTTTATCAAATTTGACAATTTCCAATAATCCTATTTTGCCGGCAATATTTCCTAATTGCTCACGACTTACCATTTTGGAGCGCATTTCTGTAAGGAACCCCTCGTTTTTGAATGGAAATTGTTTGAAAAGTATTTCAGCCGTAATTAAGTCCAAGACAGCATCACCCAAGAATTCCAATCTTTCGTTGTCTTCTCTGATGTCTCCGTGATGGATTTTAGTAGCGGTAGTTTTATGCGTTAGGGCAAGTTTATACAACCTTATATTTTCAGGTTTGTATCCGGTTATTTTTTGTATGCGCTTACAAAACTTCTTTTCTCGTTGAAGTCCAATATAAGACAGAATACTCAATAGAAGAAAATCAAGGGTTGTACTTTTTAAAGATAACAGAGACATTGTGTCCCCCAAAGCCAAAAGTATTGCTGAGAACAGCATTTACTTCTCTATGTTGGGCTTTGTTAAAAGTAAAGTTCAATTTAGGGTCAAAAGATTCGTCATCCGTAAAGTGGTTGATGGTTGGGGGAATAATACCTTTTGTTAAAGCAAAAATAGCGGCAAGTGCTTCAACTGCTCCGGCAGCTCCCAACAAGTGTCCAACCATAGACTTTGTTGAACTGATATTTAATTTGCATGCATGATCGCCAAAAACTCGCTGAACTGCTTTAACCTCGCTAATATCTCCCAAAGGAGTTGAAGTTCCGTGTACATTGATATAATCAATTTCTTCGGGTTTCATGTTTGCATCTTCCAAAGCATGTGTCATAACCATTTGTGCTCCCAATCCTTCCGGATGCGGTGCAGTAATATGGTATGCATCTGCGGTAAGACCTCCACCTGCCATTTCGCAATAAATCTTTGCTCCGCGGGCAAGTGCATGGTCTAAATCTTCTAAGACAATAGCAGCAGAACCTTCGCCTAATACAAAACCATCGCGTTCTTTGTCAAAGGGTCTGGAAGCTGTTTTAGGATCATCATTTCTTTCAGAAAGCGCTTTCATTGAATTAAATCCACCGATTGCGGGTTCATTTACACAAGCCTCAGAACCACCGGCTAAGATAATATCTGCTTTGCCTAATCGGATGAGGTTAAAAGCATCTATAAGAGCATTGTTAGAAGAGGCACAAGCTGATACTGTGGTATAGTTAGGACCTCTAAAACCATATCTGATACTGATATAACCGGAGGCGATATCGGCAATCATCATAGGAATAAAGAAAGGAGAAAAACGCGGTGTTCCATCTCCTTTCGCATAATCAATAACTTCTTTAAAAAAACTGGTTAAACCGCCAATTCCCGAGCCCCAAACAACTCCTGCTCTATCTTTATTGATAGCCTCAATATTGACGCCTGAGTCGTTAATGGCTTCTTGGGTTGATACCAAAGCATACTGTGTAAACAAGTCCATTCTGCGCGCATCTTTCTTGTCCAACAAGTTAGTTACGTCAAAATTCTTGATTTCACAAGCAAACTTAGTTTTGAAAAGAGAGGCATCAAAGCGTGTTATAGGTCCGGCCCCACTCACACCATTTTGCAGCGCATTCCAATAAGATTGAACATCATTGCCAATAGGTGTCAATGCACCCAGACCTGTAACGACTACTCTTTTCAGTTTTTTCTCCATTGAGGGGGAAATTACTTGCTGTTTGCTTCGATATACCTTACGGCTTCTCCTACGGTCTGAATCTTTTCAGCCTGTTCATCGGGAATTGCAATATTGAATTCTTTTTCAAATTCCATAATCAATTCAACAGTATCTAATGAATCTGCTCCTAAATCCTGTGTGAAGCTTGCTTCCATAGAAACTTCGCTTTCTTCTACCCCGAGTTTGTCAACGATAATTGACTTCACTTTTGTTGAAATATCTGACATAATAATTAAGTTTTTTATCGGGTGCAAATAACTATATTTTTACCAAATAAGACAAATTCTTTTTTTGAGTTTATTTATTTTGAATCAATGCACTGATATACTTGCCCAAAATATCAAACTCAATATTGACTTTATCTCCGGTTTTCAAGGTGTTAAGGTTGGTATTTTCATAAGTATAAGGGATTATGGCAAGCGCCATTTCACCTTTGTTACTTTGTGCTACAGTCAGGCTTATACCATTAATACATATAGAACCTTTGGAGACGGTATAAAAATGTGTTTGGTCAGCTACATATTGTATGGTAAACAACCAGCTTCCGTTTTTATTCACAATTTCTGTGCAAACTCCGGTGGTGTCCACATGCCCTTGTACAAAATGTCCGTCAATACGCTGATTTGCAAGTAATGAACGCTCAAGATTGACAAGACTTCCGGGCTTTAATGTGTCTAAATTGGTTTTGGATAAGGTTTCGGCAATGGCAGTCACTTTGTATTGCATTCCATTGATGTCAACAACAGTCAGACACACTCCATTATGAGCCACACTTTGGTCAATTTTAAGCTCAGGAGTTAATTTGCTTTTGATAGTAAAAATCAAATTACTTTGTTCTTTCTCAATGGCAACTACTTCTCCAATATCTTCAATAATCCCGGTAAACATACGCTCATTTGATTTTGGACAACAACCTGCTAAAGTATTTATATTTCTGAAATTCTGTTTTGGCAGCCTGGTGTAATGTATCTCTTTCTTCTTGTCCTTTCAGTTGCTTGCCAATCTCTACCAGTTTATCTACACATTCCTGCATCATCTTAGTAATTTTTTCCTTTACCGCATTCAGGGTATTTGCATCATGGTCAAATTGAGCATCTGCAACTTCCTCATTCAGGTCAATCACTTCCATCAGAAAATCAGGTGGCAATTCGGCTTTGGACTCCTTGTCATATAAGCCATATAGAGACAAGTAATAAGCTACTCTTTTGTCAAATGTTTCAAGGGTTTTGAAAGCATCATTGTTATATGATGAAATCTGCAAAGCTTCTGTTTTTTTTTCAGGACTTAAGGCAAAAAAATCAGGGTGAAAATCGCGGTTGATTTGCAGGTATTTTTGTCGCAATAATTTTTCGTCAATATCAAATTCAGGCTCAAAACCGTAAAAACGAAAATAATTGCTTGTATCCATGTCAAATTCTACTTAAACAATCTGAAAATATCATTTCCAATCACAAAGACCATCAAAGCCAGTAGAATTATCATCCCTATGACTTGTGCAGTGTGCATTATTTTTTCATTGACAGGTCTTCCTATAATCATTTCTATCAAAAGGAAGAATACATGTCCTCCGTCAAGGGCAGGGATAGGCAACAAGTTCATGAAAGCAAGTATCAATGACAAAATAGCCGTAAGATTCCAAAACCTTTGCCAATCCCAAACTTTGCCAAAATAAGTGGCGATTGCTACAGGTCCTTGCAAGGCATTTTGTGCTTTGATTTTTCCGGTAAAAATTTGACCAAGTCCTTTGGCATTTGCGATGATTAGTCCAAAAGAGCGAGTTGTTCCAAGTTCAAAAGATTTGAAAAACCCATAATATACTTTTTCGATTTTATCTGAATAAACATCCTTAACCAAAATGCCAAGTTTGAGTGTGGTATCAAGCTGAATGGGCAAAGACAAGATACTTTTATCTCTTTCCACCATTACCACAATAGGTTTATCAGCATAGTCCTTCAGCGCAGATGCGAGTTCATCTTGGAATTGCACAGAAACCACATGGTCTTTGTCCAAAATAAATCCTGTGATTTTATCTCCTTTGTGCAAACTTGCATTAGCAGCAGGCGATTCTGCAAGAACAGAATCCACTAACAAAGGATTTCTTGCATAAAATGGAGGCTCTTTTTTGTTGGAGGAAATAATATTGGTATAGTCTTTAGGCATTACCAAAGTTTGTGCTTGTCCTTCTCGCTGAACCTTCACCTCGATTTTATCTGCAAGAATGATATCTGAAGCAAACAAATCTTCCAATTTTAAAATAGGATTGCCATTCACTTCTGTTATTTTATCTCCTGTTTGGAAACCAAACTGCTTTCCTATCTCTGTAACTGCAATTCCACCGTTATCATTAATAGCTTTCATGGGTAAATATCCGTCTCCGTAGCTGAATATTCCCATAGAAAACAAAAAGATTCCCAAAATCAAATTGACAACTACCCCGGCAACCATTACAATCAATCTTTGCCAAGCGGGTTTGGCTCTGAATTCCCAATCTTGTGGTTCGCTTTTGAGTTGGGCTGTATCCAAAGACTCATCAATCATACCGGCAATTTTTACATAGCCTCCCAATGGTAGCCATCCTATACCATATTCTGTATCTCCTATTTTGAACTTAAAAAGTTTGATTCCCCATGCATCAAAAAAGAGATAAAACTTCTCTACCTTAATTCCGAATGCTCTTGCTGCCAAAAAGTGTCCTAACTCATGCAGTGTTACAAGAATTGCCAAGGCGGCAATCAACTGCCCAATCATTGTGATATTTCCCACGTATGCTATCTGTTAAAAATTTGCTTGGCAAAATTACTCAATATTGAAATGTATCCTATTTTATTTCAACAGAATAAAATCGAAGTTGGTATTAATTGAAAGTAACGAACAGTGAAGATTTAGTATGCAAGTTTTAATTGCCTTAGTCATAACAATATTCAAATCTATGTAGATTAATCCTTCCTTAAGCTGAATAAAAATTCCAATCCGCCACCTTTCCTATTTTTTGCAATGATATTGCCCCCATGAATGGAGACTACATTTTTCACAATGGAAAGACCAAGTCCGGAACCTCCGGTGTCCCTAGTTCTTCCTTCATCTACTCTATAAAATCGCTCAAAAATGCGTACTAAATGTTTTTCGTCCGGAATGCCAATACCTGTGTCATAGAATGAGAAATAATAGAATTCATTGTCTTCTTTATACATTGAAATAGAAATACTAATGCCATTCCCTGCATAGCGAATGGCGTTGTCTATTAAATTTTTAAATAAAGAATTAATCAAACTTTCGTTGGCATTAATTACCGTGCTTTCAGGAATCGAAAGCTGTAGTTTAATGTTGTCTTCGATAAGCGTTAAAGAATATTCATCCTGTATTTTTTCTAAAAGTGCTAACAGATTTAAAGTTACTTTTTTTAGCGTATTTCCTGCTTCATCCATCTTATTGATGAGGTTCATGTCCTGTATCAAGTCTGATAATACTTTGGTTTGATGGTAAGCCTGAGACAGAAAATGCTGATTGGTTTTTTCGTCCAAAGGTTTTTCCAGAATAGTTTCTAAATACCCTCTGATTCCTGCAACGGGTGTTCGCAGTTCGTGGGCTATATTGCTGAGCATTTGCTGTTTTATTTTTTTCAACTCTTCTTGTTTTGAAATATCGTTTATGATGACTTCAAAACTTCTATCTTCAAACTTTACAATGCGGATAGAAAATATTTTACCTTGCTTGCTTAGATTATACTCTTTGAAATGCTGCTGCGTATTTTCTAAGAAGTGTTGAAGCTCTTCGAATGTGTTATCCGAAAAAATAATGGAAGGTTCAGTAGTAGGTTCATCGGTTATGGTATGAATATTTTGAATAAACAAGCCATTATAAAACTCTGCATTTTTTTGGGGTGAATAAAAACAAATTCCTTCCTTGGAATTATGGATATGTTGCAACAGTTTTTCTTTATCCAATTCTATTTGTTCCTTAGACACTCTGAGTTGTGTGTAATTTGCGGCAATTTCTTTTCCAATTTCCCCAATTTCATTTTTGGGAAAATTCAACCGTGTATCTTTCTTAGGGGCAATCGCAAAGTCTCGTAATTCAACGATTGATTTAGAAAAACTGTTACTGATTTTATTGAGAATAAACAAAACAGTTAAAAACAGAAGGATAATAACATATAAAAAAACATTGTCGGGTTTGAAGAATTGCTGCACTTGTATATCATAGGGTAAAGCCACTCTTACAAAGAGATTTCTTTCATTTTTACAATAGTATAAATACTTTTTTTGTGTCGATTGAGAAATACGAATATCGGCACCTGTCTTGTTCTTTCGCGCTTCACTTACTTCAGGACGGGTTAGGTGATTTTCTAATCCGGAATAGTCGGATACAGAATTATCATACATCACTTTCCCATTGTGGTCAATAATTGAAAGGCGTAAGTTTGATGGGAATAAAGATTCAATTGATTTAAGTGTGATTAGATAATCATCAACAGATTTATTGGCAATGCTGTTTTGTATCACATCTATATATGCATCTAGTCTGGCTTCAATGGCTTCTGTTTTGAATTTTTTCTCTTGCGATTGTTCAAACAAATACACGCTCAGAGTGAATAATGAAAAAGCAAGTGCAACATAAAGAAACAGTTGAAGTCTGAAATTTAATCTCATATATTTTTCGTGTCAAACTTATAGCCAAATCCCAAACGATTGGAAATCACGGAACCATAATCCCCTAATTTTTTTCTCAAACGTGCAATGTGAACATCTACTGTTCGTTCCGACACATATACCTCATTGCCCCAAACACTTTCCATTATCGCATCTCTGGAAAATATACGGTTGGGATTCTCTGCTAATTTTTTCAAAACCTCAAATTCTGTTTTGGTTAAACTAATGATTTCATTTTTAATGCTGACTTCTTGATTTTCTGTGTCAATTATTAAGTCATTAAAAACTATTATATCCTTTTGCACAGGATCAGCAACGTTAGCAACTCTTTTCACAACAGCTTTAATTCTTGCAACAATTTCCTTGATAGAAAATGGTTTTGATATATAATCATCGGCACCCACCGAAAAACCTGTCAACATATCGTTTTCGGTATCCTTTGCTGTCAGAAAAATAACGGGTGTCCGAACACCTTTGGTGCGGATTGTTTCCAGCATTTTATACCCGGACATGCCTTGCATCATCACATCTAATAGAATCAACTGTGTTGTCGGACTAATTTTTTTTAAAGCTTCTTCTGCCGAATACGCTATCTCAACAGCATACCCCTCACTTTTTAAATTAAACTCCAATATTTCACAGATACTTTTGTCATCATCTACAATCAGAATATTCTCTTTCATTTTTTACACCAACATCTTATTGCAAAGGTATTTGTTTTGTGTTTTTATTCCATTGCTTTTCCAGAGTGTTTTAAAACTTTTGCTTCTACAAAAAATACAATTTCTTCAATGATATTTTTGTTATGATCACCTATCCTTTCCAATTTACGAACGAGCAACATCATTTTGAGTAGGCAAATTGACCTTTCAGGATGTGTTTTCATATAATCAGCTAAGACATTGAATACATTATGGTATATCTCGTCCACCTGCATATCGTTTGCAATGATTCTTTCTGACACTTTGGTTTGTTCTGTTTCAAAAGCAACATAACCATCTAACAACATTCCGATGAGTATGTCAAACATTTTTTCTATTTTCAAATCTACAAGCAATTGTGTATCCATAATTTCACACTCCTTGTGAATGACAAACTGTGCGATACCCTTAGTAAAATCACTAATGCGTTCTAATTCGCTACTGATTTTTATTAAGGATAATGCCAGACGTAAATCAATCGCAACCGGACTGTAAAGCGCAATAAAATTTTCGCAATGGGTATCAATTTTTAATTCAAAAGTATTGACATCAATCTCTCTGTTGATAATCTCAGATGCCAACACTAAATCATTGTATAATAAAGTTTTTTTTGCATTATCAACTTGTGCTATCACTAATTTCCACATTAGTTTAACTTCTTCTTTCAATTGAAGTACTTCTTTTTCTGAATGTTTCATTTTAATTTTCTTTTTTTATAAATGTTAATTTGTTCGGGCAATTTGGCTTTATAAGGTTTGTCAAATAGTGGCGAAGAGATAACAAAGTCGGCAGTAGTTCGGGAACAGGCATATACAATATTGTACAAAGTAGCTATTCGCAATAAAACCTTAATGTCCACATCATGGGGTTGGGGTTCCATCGCATCCCAAAAGAAAATTAGAATATCAACTTTACCATTACAGATTAATGCCCCTAATTGTTGGTCTCCTCCTAAAGGACCTGATTTGAGTTTCTTAATATTTATTGCTGGACTTTCTGTTTTATTGCCAATACATTCTGCTAATTTATTTTTGACGAGATTGCCTGTGGTGCCTGTACATATAAGTTGATATTGTGTAAGTTTTTGCCAATGACATTCTACCCATTCAATTAATTCTTTTTTGCAGTTGTCGTGAGCTACAAGGGCTATATTTTTTACTTGATTCATATTTAATTTAACCAAATCTTCCTGTAATATAATTTTGTGTTTCTTCTTGTTCAGGCGCTAAAAACATTTTTTTGGTATCGGAATATTCCACCAATTTCCCATACATAAAGAACCCTGTTTTGTCGCTTACCCTAGCGGCTTGTTGCATATTGTGGGTAACAATTACAATGGTATATTGCTGTTTTAACTCGTGAATCAACTCCTCAATTTTTGAGGTAGAAATAGGGTCTAAAGCCGAAGCAGGTTCATCCATCAGCAGAATAGAGGGCGACACCGCCAATGCACGGGCAATGCACAATCGTTGTTGTTGCCCTCCCGAAAGTTCAAAAGCAGATTTATTCAGTTTGTCCTTTACCTCATTCCACAAAGCAGCTGAGGTTAATGATTCTTCTACTTTATATTCTATAAATTTATTATTTGTTTCACCATTCACTTTTAAACCATAAGCAACATTTTCAAAAATGCTTTTTGGGAAAGGATTAGGTTTTTGAAAAACCATCCCTACATTTTTTCTTAGCACATCTACTTGCTTAGATTTTGAATAGATATCCTTTTCATCGATCAAACATTGTCCCGTTAGTTTAGCTCCTTTTATTTCATCATTCATCCGATTAAACAATCTTAGAAAGGTAGATTTTCCACATCCCGAAGGACCAATGAGTGCCGTAACTGTATTGGCTTCCATTTTCAAATTTACATCTTTGATGGCATGAAATGAGCCATAGAAAAAGTTTACATTAATTGCTTCTATCATTATTTGTATTTTTCAAATCGTTTTTTAATAATTCCTGCAAGTGTATTCATCAATAACACAATTGCAATTAAAACCAATGCTGTTCCATAAGCTATTGGGCGGGAAGATTCAATATCGGTGCCACTGGTAGCAAGTACATACAAGTGGTATGGGAGTGCCATTACTTGGTCTAAAATGCTGTGGGGCAATTTGGGTAAAAAATAAGCGGCTACAGTAAACAAGATTGGTGCTGTTTCTCCCGACACGCGTCCAATTGATAATATCAATCCTGTGATAATATTGGGGAATGCGGCAGGTAATACCACTCTTTTTATTGTTTGAATTTTGTTGGCTCCTAAAGCAATACTGCCTAAGCGATAAGATTGAGGCACCGACTTGAGTGCCTCTTCCGTAGTTCGGATGACAACGGGTAAGATCAGCAATCCCAAAGTAAGTGAGCCGGCTAGAATTGAATCTCCAAATCCTAATGTATTAACAAACAAGGTCATTCCAAACAAACCAAAAACAATGGAAGGAATGCTGGCTAAATTATTTGTCATAATGCGTATTGTTTTTGTCAGCCAATTATCTTTTGCATATTCAATCGTATAGATTGCAGACATAATGCCTAATGGGAAAGCAAACAAAATACTTCCGAGAATTAAATAAATCGTTCCTACTATTGCAGGAAAAATACCACCCGCAGTCATTCCATCTTTGGGATAACTGAAAATAAAATCCCAACTGATTACACTTATGCCATTATAGACAATGAACCCTAAAATCCATAGTAAAACACCCAATACCATAAACCCCAAAAACCTAAATATTGTAAAGGCTATTTGTTCTTTAATTTTTTTTGACTTTATCATTCTTTAATAACTTTTCGAGATGCAATAGCTTCTGTCAAAATACTGATGATTAATGTGATTATAAACAATACACAACCCAGTAAAAACAAGGATTGGTAATGTGTACCTCCACCCGGTGCTTCGCCTAATTCAGCAGCTATGGTAGCAGGAATGGTTCTAACCGATTCAAACATCGAGTTTGGAATTACTGCGGCATTACCTGTTACCATCAGTACCGCCATGGTTTCGCCAATTGCTCTGCCAATGCCTAAAACAATGGCAGCCGAAATGCCCGATGAAGCATAAGGAAGCACTACCCTATAAATAGTCTGCCAATGGGTTGCGCCCAAGGCAAGACTTGCGTCCCGCATGGCTTTTGGCGTATTCCTCATAGCGTCTTCGGCTATTGAAATAATAGTAGGTAAAGCCATAACAGCCAAAATTAAACTTCCGGTAAAAGCTGTTTCGCCTAAAGCAAGACCTCCCATTTTTTGAACAATAGGGACTAACACCACTAAACCAAAAAAACCATAAACTACTGATGGAATTCCTGCCAATAACTCAATTGCCGGTTTTAGTATTTTTCGTGTTCTTTCATTTGCAATTTCAGCCAAATAAATGGCAACGCCTACACCTAATGGAATTGCTATAAGTATAGCAATAATACTCACCAAGAGTGTACCTAACAACAGTGGTAGTATGCCAAACAAAGGAGCCGGAGTTGCAGTGGGCAACCACTCTTTCCCCAAAAAATAATCGCTCCAACTAATGTTTCTGTGTTTCAATTCTTTGACAGATGAGTAATCTTTTGGAACATATTTTTGAGGAATATAGGCAATAATTGTAGCGTCTGAAGCAATGACTTCTGCAATCTTTTGAGGCAATAAGGCAAAATCTGCTCCCAGTTCCTCATCTGAATAAATCGAAAAGATTTCATCAAACCTAAAAATACGTATCTGCTCATTTTTTGCACCTAAGTCTTTCCAGTTCTCAATTTGTCCATCAAAAACTTTCTTCATTGTTTCGGGTGAGAGTTCTTCTATTGGATTTTGGGAATTTACTAATAAAGTATATCCTTTTTCTATAGTTGACGAACTGAACAAACCGGCTCCTTCTTTGAATAAAAATAAGATAATGAGCAGTACAGTTATACTGGTAACTGCACCACTCATTTTAAGCATTCCTTCTACTAACTTATCAACTAATCTTTTCACTGTGACGTTCAGTAAGTTTAGTACCTTATTATTTTATAGGGAGATAACCCACATCAGCAACTACCTTTTGTCCTTTAGGAGAAAGAACAAAATCAATGAATGATTTTCCTTCTGCATTAATTTGTGTGTAGTAATAAAACAAGGGTCTTACAATAGGATAGCTTTTATTCTTTGCGTTTTCAAATGTGGGAGCGATATATGTTTTCCCTTTGTCATACGAAACTTGCACAGCTTTTACTTTGCTGTTTACATAAGCAAACCCTACGTAGCTGATAGCACCTTTTGTTTGGCTGACAGACTGAATAATCCCACCGGTTGCCGGCATACTTAGTATTCCATTCATATAGTTTTTGTTTTTTAGAACACTTTCTTTGAAAAACTCATAAGTACCTGATGAGGTTTCTCTTGAATAAGGAATTATTTTCAAATCCTCACCTCCAACTTCTTTCCAGTTTTTGATTTTTCCGGTAAAGATTCCTTCTAATTGCTCACGGGTTAATTTGGTTACTTTGTTCTCAGGATGTACCACTATACTTAATGCGTCATAAGCGATAATCACTTCCTTTAATTGTTTACCTGCCTCTGCAAACTTCTGTCTTTCGTCAAATTTTATTCTTCTGGAAGACTGTGCAATGTCTGTTGTTCCGTTTAGCAATGCTGAAATACCTACACCACTACCACCGCCCGTAATGGATAAGGAAGCGGCAGGGCGTTCTTTTTTGTAGGCTTCTAACGCTTTCTGTGTAAGTGGCAATACAGTATCTGAACCTTTGATTTTTTGCGCAAAACTTGAAGATGTCAATAATGCGTAGGTCAATGTTGTTAAAACTAATTTTTTCATTTTTTTTGATGTGTTTAATTATTGTGCAAACTACTATCGTGTGCGTTGCGTATTGATAACAGTTTTGTTACAATTCGGTTACGTTTTTAGAACTTATATTGAAGTCTTACTGTTAAAACATTATCCTTCCTATCTGTATCATAGCCACTGAGATTAGCCGAGGTCTCGTTTTTCACCATTTCATAATAAGCAGTCAGTCTGAACCCATTGATGATTTTCCACTGCAATCCCAAGCCAATTGTGTTATAAGCGATGTCGCCTGCATTGGTTTTGTTTGTGCCAATGTTATTTCCTTTTACTTTCGTATTAGGATTATACCAATCGTATTTTACAATAGCTGAAACCGGCAATGGTCCCAAATCCTGCACCAGCATAGCATAACCTCCACTAAAACTTCTGACATATACATCACTTGTAGGAAGTGTAGCCGTATTAGGGCTCTTGCTGTTTTTTGAACCTCCGGGTTGTGTTCCAAACAAATATTCAGAGCTTAATTTTGTCAATCCCATTTTACTTATAAAATTCAATTGAACATCAAAACCTACATATTCTCTTTTAGCAAATTGCCCAATATTAGACACAGATGAATCTACAGAAAATCCGTTTTCGTTACTTTTATAAATATTTTTTGAGCCTTGATATACGCCACCATTGTAATAAGAAGCGCCTGCGCCCCATTTAAAATAAGCATTTGACGATTGATTTATTGCTAAATGTCCAATAAAATCTTTACGGTTGTCTGTTTCTATGTTGATACTATTACCTGCAAAAAAACCGGCATCTAATTTCAGAATATTCCAAGGAGAAGTTTTTGGAGCTTGCAGGGTTAATTTAGCTCCAAGGTCTCGTTCATCGGGGAATAAAGTTTGAAAAACAGTGGAGCGTTCAGGTGATTCACGGAGTGATGATGAATAAGAAATCTCATAACCAAACGGGCGGTCAAAAACACCAACAGTTGTAGAAATGGAATTGATCCATGGGTCAGTTAATTTAAGAAAAACATCTTTAAAACCTAAACCTTTATCTGTGAAGTCAAATTGAAAAACACCCGAACCAATACCACGGGTATAAGTAAATTTTATTCGTCCTCTCCTGATACCTATACGGTTAAAACTTTTTGTTTTATCTGTGTTAGCGCCACCTACTTTTAGTGAGGCATCTTTTTCACCAAATTGGAACTGGGTTTGAACGTAACCGGTAACAGCAAGATTTTTAAGCGATTTCAAACCATCTTCAAGGTCAGTAATTTTTTGAACTAAAATAGGGTCGCTTTGCGGTTCTGCTGTGGTTAAGGTGTCTTGTTGTGCGAATAGCGCTGTGCCTATAATCAGGCAACTTGTAAATGTTAAAATTTTCTTCATTTTGAATATTAAATAAATGTACCACAAAAGAACTTTGACAGTATTTCAATAATATCTCAGTTGTGTTACAAGATGGTTAAGTTTGCATGGGACAATCTACTCTTTTAGCACCATTTGCCTATAAACCGCACTGTTTGTCCGTATAACTATATAATACATTCCATTAAGGATTTGATTCATATTGATTTGATACAATGCATCGCCCTTAGGCTCAAAATCAATATTCCACGATTTACCAATCATATCAATCATCTCAACTGATTGCAAGGATACTGTTCTGTCAGTGAGCCGTATATTCAAATTTGTCTGCGTAGGATTTGGATAGACTGAAAATTCATAACGTGGAACAGAGTCCATATACAAGGTATCGGTATAGGGCAAATCATCAAAAAACTTGGTGCGATCGGGTATATGAAAGATAATCGGGATACAATCGGTTGATTTTACCACTACAGAAGTCGGCAGTACCGGAGTATTTGCAATACCGCCTTGCAACCCCGAAGCTACTGTCACACAAAGTCTATTTTCCTCAAGGTTGGGGCGATCTTTAGTAATAAATGATGTGTGCCTAATTGTGGAATCACCCGGCAACAAATCAGATTGAAAAGTGTAAGTGCCCATTCCTGCCGTATAGGTTATAAAAATATTAAAATTGAAGTGGTCGCCTGCGAGAATGGTATCCGGTCCAAGATTGTAAATCCTGAATAACAAAGGATGCCATTGACTATCATCATAAAAGGTATCATTTGCAGCAGGGGTAATAATTTTGACTTTTAAATCAATGTAACGATATACTATTTGTGCTCTGACATGATTAACCGCAATCACACAAAGTATTATCATCAGGCAATATTTTATTTTCACCGGATTCATCGTTCGATTGCTATTTTTCGGATTAAGGTTTTTATGTCATCACTCAATGTCAGCAGATACAACCCGGCACAAATACTATACGGTAACTCTATTGAGATTTCTCCATTATCAGCAAAACCGTCTTGTTCAAACACTATATTGGATAGCATATCACGTACAACAACCTTGACACCTCCTTGAAAATAAGCCTCAGGCAAGACAACAAATAATTTTTGCTGTGCAGGTTGCGGGTATATTCTCCATAGCGGAATTGATACCGTTTGTACATCAGCCCATTTGGGTAATACTCTGTACTGTTTATACCATTTGTTATTTTCAAATATCGGAAAGCCTATCTCTTGTTTCACGGGGTATAATGGGGAATTGTTGTGTAATAGAACAGTGCCATACACAATAAAAACTTCTGTGTCCTCAATTAAATCTACTTCTTTCGTCAAGGTAAGCAGGAGTGAATCCCCCGGATATAAAGGCTTTTTAAGCACAATCAAGGTTTTCTGATAATCTTCATGATTACTTTTTCTTTGTGCGAAAGTAAACACCATGTCCAAACTGTCAAGCGCATAAACTGTGTCAGGTCCCTGATTTACAATCTTGTATGCAATTTCAATTCTATCTTGCAAATGGATTCGGTCTCTCTTCGTGTAGCTATCCTGTGTTAACTTGTAAGTAGCCAAATCCAAGGTACGAATTTTGTGGGTTTGCGCATGTACTGCAAGTGTGTTTAACACACTCAACAGAATAAGCCATATAGGAATGTTTTTGACTAACACAACACTTATTCTTTTTGCACTACAATTTTATGTGTTTCCGTCCTTTTTGCAGAATCCATTTTGAGCAAATATACTCCGTTAGCCAAATCATTCGGAAGATGAATTTTGTATCCTGTACTTACCTGCTGCCAATCTTGCGAATTACTTGCAAAGACAGTTACTCCCATCAAATTGATGATTTCTATTGTAAACACCGAACCCAACCGGATGCTCGGATAAACATACAAAGTATTATCGCGAATAGGATTGGGAAAGTATGCAGACTCATTTTGAAGCTTACCTGCCGCCACACCACTAAACTCCCAACGATGATATAACCGAACACTCGCACTGTTGTTTTCATGCGTTGGAACAGAACCGGTTTCATAAAAAAACGGGTAAAGCTTGGAATGATTATATAGTTGAACAGTTACGCCCGCCTGAAAATAATTATTATCTTGGTCATAATCTATCGCTGCTTCGTATTGCAATATTATTGAATCGCCCGGAAACAACGGTTTTTCACAAGGATGCTTCTCTACCTTAGTGCCGTAAGGGGTAATAAAAATCCATAGAATCAAAGAATCTTCTATGAATACCGTATCAGGTCCGTAGTTTTTGATTGAATAGAGGATGCTGAGCTTGGTTGGTGATTTAATATAATCGCCCTCCTTCAGATTTAGAATATTGACACCTAAGTCTATGGTGCGGTATCTGCCATATTGGGACACAGCAGGATATGCCATTAGTATGCTTAATATTATAAGCATAATCGATTTATTTAATTGCGTTTTCATGATATTGTGATTAGTTTTATTCGTTATTCACAAGGATTACAAGGTAAGTCATTGCCTCCGCCATGCGGCCAGCCTGGTCCGGGTGTAGAACATTTACAGCATATATTGATCGGCATTGTAATAATCAAAGTAGGGCACAAATCATCACAACTCGGAATTTCTAACTCAACATCCAGTTCGGTACACATGGGTACAGGCCACGAAGTACCATTAGGTAATATCTGCCAAAAATCTTCATAACAATCTTCCTGATTTAATACAGGAAGATTAAATGAATATCCGTTGACACCATGTTCACTTTGATCTGAAATAAAACCATTCGGGTAAAGAAATGTTTTTGTATTACTGTTTGACATAAATCTAATATTGGGTTTTTCTTTGCACAATCCTGTAATTTTATGGTACATTTCAAATCCGGTATTTTCTCCAAATTCAATACAGTTATCCCCATAAACCGGATCTTCGGGATTAGGGGCTCCCTCTGGTTTTCTTTTGCGTAAATTAAAATCGAAATCAGAAAAATACAGTGGAAAAGGAGTGATGAAATTAATAGTACCCATACTGGGAATAGGAACGACCCAATAGGTTTGACCCGTGTTAATATAGAAACCAAAAGTTGAATTAGAAATTTCATGAATCACTGAACCTATAACACCATTACTGTAATCATATATTGTATAACCCGTAATGTCGCCCGTATTAGTAGTTGAAATTTCTATCCATTCAAATGGAGCTGTTTTTAACATAAATATTGTGTCTTGGCTGCCATATTCCTGAATAATATCTTGATAACATGTCTTTATCTTAACCTGTCCAGGGCATTTGTGCTTTTATATTCTGCGACAATAATGGAGAAAACAATATCAGTATCAAATAAAATCTCCAAAGATTACGAATTCTAAACCTTGATAATGGGTTTAATGAACAAGTGCTGCGGGGGGGGGGGGGGGGGGGGGGGTAGATATACTTCATAATATTAATAATTTTAGGTTATAGCAAAGCTATAACAATTTTTTAATATAATAAAGAATTATTTTTTTTGAATGAAATAAACATTCAAATACACAGCAATATTACATAAAGCTATCCTTTATAGACAAACCTTTGTCCGGTAGTTTTAAAATCCGGAACGACAGCATTTAATCTTGAAAGCAACTCTTGTAATGGGCGTATTTCAGGAGCATCTGGGAACAATACCATGAACCTGTTTGCATGGTGTAATAGATTGTAGTATTGACTTTCAACAATTCCGTTTGAACGCAATAATCTTTCATAACACATCACTACGTTTAAATGCGCCTGCGTTACAGAAATATTTTGCCTGTCTGCAACCCTGATAAAACGTTCGTACCACTCGATTGTAAGGCTATCTTTGTGTTGACGGGTCGTACACAATGCAAGACTCCAAAATGTGGGGTGGTAGTTAGTGTCTTTGTCAATGGCAGAAATAAAAACAGGCTCTGCTTCAATATATTTTTTTTGAGCCATCAGGCTTGTTCCCAATGAATTGATAATAATGGCGTTATTAGGTTCTCGTTCAACTGCAAGTCTATAATAATATTCAGCTTTTTGATAGTTTTGTTCTCTCATCTCCATATTGCCGAGTGTAAACACATCACCTTGCGCCATTGAATATTGGCAAATTACAATGAATACAAAAAACATCAGGAATTTCATCGCTTTTTAACTATTACTTGTTTGAGCTGATCTATGGTTCTGTATTTATCAATGATTCTTTTTTCTTTATCTAACAAAACGTAGGTTGGTGTCCCTTTGATATTGTAATCGATAATAGGTTTGGAATCACCTGCTTTGAAATCGCAATAGTGTATCCAGTCGGGATAATTTTTGATATAACTATAATACTCTGAAGGCTCCCTATCTGCTGAGACAGCAACCACTTTGATATTTGTATTTTTGAGCAGACTGACAACTTGCGGCATCGCTTTGGTGCAGTGCGGACAAGTGCTTGAAAAGAAAATAACCAATACAGTATCTGCTTGAATATCTTTTATGCTAAATTGAGTTCCGTCTGTTTTGTGCAAAGCAATGTCAGGAGCGGGTTTGCCGGGTCTCATTCTTTCGTTGGCTTCCATCTCATTTCTTGTCTTTTCATCAGGTCCATCTGTCTCACATTGGTCAGGTGCGGTATAATGAGTTACCATATAACTGACAAGCTCTGAGTTTTGCAACACTTCAAAACCATGTATCAGAAAATTATAGGCAAAATTGTAATGTTCCTCACTCTGGGAAAATACATCCATTGCCCTTTTTACACTCACAATAAGTGCTGAATCTTGCTGTGCAGGCAATAATCCATCAATATAATACAATGTTATATAATTCTCCAATAAATCTCGGAACAAAAACGTTTTGAGCAGTTTGACATCTGTGAGATTAATGTCTTTCCAATAATTGTCAATCAAAATCTTGGTTTGTTCTGTTTCTGATAGTTTTACATTTGTCTTTCTAATCGGATTATTATAAATATAAGAACCAAGTAAATTACGTTGATTTTGTTTGGTTAATTGCCAACATACAATCTCAAATTCTTTTCGATTATCTTCTATTTTGGAGGCAATTTCTTTTTTTTCAGCCTTGGATGTTGCTTTTGCGTATTGTTCCAACATCTCACCATTGCGTGTTTCGTAGCCTTCTTTCTGAACAATATATTCATAATAATCCTTGTTCATATTACCCTTTAATATTTTGGGATATTTGGATTCTGTAGGATATACATTCATTTGCACTATGCTTGTGTCTCCATCAGGAATAAACAAGTCAAAATATTTGCCATCTTTAGTATTATAAAGCATCCTAACCATTTCGGTCTCACCCTTTTCTACAGGAATTTTAATAATTGTCTCCTCCCCTGTTGTCAAAACAGACATATTCATAAGTAACTGTCCGTTTTCCATCCTGTAAATCAATAAATCACTAAAGTTAAAATATTTGCCATTATCGGGGATAATGAGTTTGACAACTGCTTCATTTTGCGCCATTACAGACGATGAAAACAATATGGCAAAGAAGGCAAGACAGATATTCTTTATCATTACACAGTATTTTTACAATAATCAGTCCACAACAGAGATTTTGATAGTGTTGGTACGTTCTTTTTTCAAAATAGGCATGCTGGCGGTATGAATAACTTTGTCTCCTTTCTGCACCACTCCTCTGTCCTTGAGCACTTTAATAACATCTGCGAAAGTTTCGTCAGTACTCAAAAACTGGTCATAATAGAATCCTCTCACACCCCATACTAAGTTCATTCTATTGAGAAGAACTTCATTGTCGGTAAAAATAAAAATGGCGGCTTCAGGTCTAAAAGATGACACTTTATATCCGTTATACCCCGACCTTGTCATGCCTGCAATAACCTTAGCTTGTATATGATCACTCATACGCACAGCGGTAAAGCATATTTCATCTGAAAGGAAAATAGGTGAGTCGGAAGTGGGCTTTCCACCTTTGTAATACACACGTTTGTCCTTTTCCAGCTCTCTGACAATCTTGTCCATAGTTTCAACCACAAGCACGGGATGTTCTCCCACCGAGGTTTCTCCGCTGAGCATTACTGCATCTGCACCGTCAATAACAGCATTAGCAACATCAGTAACCTCTGCCCGTGTCGGCATGGAGCGTTCTATCATACTTTCCATCATTTGCGTAGCAATAATGACAGGTTTGGCTTTAATAAGGCATTTTTCAACAATCTCTTTTTGAATCAAAGGAACTCGTTCAATGGGCATCTCCACACCTAAATCGCCACGAGCTACCATGATGCCATCTGTTACTTCAATGATTGAATCAATATTTTGTACTGCTTCGGGTTTTTCAATTTTGGCAATAACAACAGCATCGCTCCCTGCTTTTGCAATTCTGTTTTTCAAATCTACAATATCTGCTGCACTTCTCACAAATGACAATCCCACCCATTCTACATTATTTTTTAAGCCAAAGGCTAAATCTTGAATATCCTTTGGGGTCAACGCAGGAAATGAAACCTTGGTTTCCGGTAAGTTAAATCCTTTATTAGACTTAAGAACACCACCTTCCAACACTTCTGCTTCTACTTGATTATCATTCAGGACTTTGATTATTTTAATGAGTATTTTACCGTCATCCAACAGAATCCTCTCTCCCGGCTTTACATCATGGCTAAGCGAGTCAAAACGAATAGGAATCAGCTTTTCGCTACCAGCGACATCATTGGAGGTCAGCATGACCATTGCACCTTTGCGAAGCATGTAACCATCTTCTCCCATATTGCCCACACGTAGTTTCGGACCCTGTAAATCCAACAAGATACATACATTGGAGTGTAATTCTTTGTTGACTGCTCTTACATTTTCTATTACTTGCTGATGCTGCTCATAAGTCCCATGAGACATATTGACTCTGCACACATCAACACCTGCCATAATGATTTTCTTAATCATTTCGAGAGAGGATGTAGCAGGACCAATAGTTGCAACAATCTTTGTACGGTTAAATGTGGGTTTATATACGTTTTTCAACATAGTTTCAATTATATATTAATTCTTTAATCTTCAAATTATTTCCCATTTTGAGTGGAATTACAGAGCTGACACCTTGGGTTTTCTTTAATTTAGCAAT
The DNA here is from genome assembly GCA_023957335.1 of Bacteroidota bacterium. NCBI lineage: Bacteria > Pseudomonadati > Bacteroidota > Bacteroidota bacterium. Next base: position 129,742 of record JAMLHC010000002.1, read on the forward strand.
GATTTGAGACAGAAAATCACCAGGGTCTTCTCCTTTAGATATCAATACAAATTCAGGAATCGGTTTTGTATTGATAAGGACTTGACCTTGTACACCGCGATTTTTGTATAAAAACAACTCAACTTCCCAATCTGTAAAATGGTTGTAATAGCCAAAATAAAAGTCTTTTATGGTGTTTGATATGACTCCTATCTCTTTATCTCTACGCTCAAATCCCAATTCACACTCTTTATCGAACTCCCAAAGCAGTTTGTAATACTTATCAGCATAATATATTACATAACCATGAATAGCTGAGTTCATTTTGCAAAACTAATCTAAAACTCGATACTGCTATCCTCGCAAAAATCTGACAATTCGGATTAAATGTAGATTAATCCAGTATTGGCGAAACAGGCAAATACATCTGCATACCGGCTCTTTCTTTTGCAGCTTGTAGATTAAGATAATATGGATAAAAATCGCCCAGTTGCGTTTTTAATTTACTTTGGTTATAGGCAGTACTCATATTAAATAACATGGAAGTAAAATTGTCATTCTTTGGCAGATAGATAATTTTGTAATCACCTGAATCTATACCGGCTTTATTTACTGCAATATCAATGGCAGTTTGAATTCCCCCTACCACATCTGCTAAACGATTCTGAATCGCATCTGCGGCAATCCAAATCTTCCCCTCTGCCACATTTTCAACCGACACACTGTCCAAACCCCTTCCTTCTCTAACAACCTTTGTAAAATCGTAATACACTTTATTGACCCCATTTTGGATGATAGTTCTTTCGCTTTCGGTAAAATTTCTTCCCGGCATGCCCATATCTGCATATTCACCTGTTTTTACAGATTCAAAAGATAATCCGAGTTTATCTTTCAAAAAAGCACTTACATTGGGATATAAGGCAAACACACCAATTGAACCTGTGAGAGTGTACTTTGATACTACAATTGTGTCTGCAGGTGCAGAAAGATAGTAGCCACCGCTCGCAGCCACATCTCCCATAGAAATAATGACAGGTTTCACTTTTTTTATCAAGGAGATTTCTCTCCATAATTGGTCAGAACCATAAGCGCTGCCCCCCGGAGAGTTCACTCTGACAACCATCGCTTTGATATCCTTGTTATATCTGATTTTGCGTAATGTGTTCAAAAGTGATTTGCAAGTTGCCTGCCCTCCTACTTCATTATTATTGTAGTTAATATCTCCATCTATATAAACAAATGCTATCTGATTAGGAGCATTCATTTTTCTCAGATTAGGTCCTGCCATTTTACGGTATTTTGAGATTTTGGTAAAACAAATCTTTTCATTCAGATTGCTACCAATCTTCTCCTTAATTAAGTCTGCCACTTGGTCTTCGTACCACACACCGTCAATCCATTTGTTTTCCAAGGCTTGTTGAGGTGTTTGAACCCGAAAACCTGAAACTTGATTTTTGAAATCTTCTTTGTTGATACTCCTATTTTGAGCAATGTCCTCACAAAATAAATCAAACACAGCGTTGATATAGCGCTGAATTTGTTGCTTGTTGGGTTCACTCAGTTGGTTTTGAGTAAATACCTCTGCGGCTCCTTTGTGCGTACCTACCTTAAAAAGTTCCATCTTTACACCCAATTTATCTAAGAGCCCCGTGTAAAAAACTACATTAGAACTTAGACCATCAACCGCAATATTACCTGCAGGATTCATAAATATACTGTCACAAGCACTAGCGACAAGGTAATTCTTTTCAGTAAGATACTCACAATATGCATACACAAACTTGCCTGATTTTTTGAAAGTCTTGATTGAGTTTACAATTTCTTCAATGGTACCATAACCTGCAGAAAGCAATCCGGGTCTGATTAGCACTCCTTTCACGTTGTCATCTTTTGCAGCTCTTTGGAGGTTATAAATGATTTCATCTAAACCTAATGGCATATCAACTTCTTTGTCAAATAACTCAACAAGTGGATTGTCTTGAGTTTGCTCGTTGATTAGATAATTCAGATTTAATTCAAGCACCATATCTTTTTTGGGCTGAGTCGATTGATTACCAAAAGCTGCAACCATTCCTGCTATAAGAATTCCTCCAATAAACAGAACCAAAATGATTGAAACAAAAAAACCTAAGACAGAGGCAAAGAAAAATTTGAAAAATTGCTTCATACGCGATAACTTTAAATACGCCACAAAAATACAGACACCACCCTATCTTAATTTGGCATATCGATTAACAAAGCTAAAAGCAGACACATAAATCCTTTATAATCAACTTATCTATAAATTAACTTTGTTAGTCCTAACACCCATCGCTCATTCCCAATTATCTTTGTTGCAAATTAGCAATTTTGCTAAAAACATAATCTATATGCAATGAACAAATTCCTACTTTTGCCACTATCAATATGAGTCAGAAACAAACCCAATTAAAAGACTATCAGAATAAGGATTTTGAGCGGGGGCGTTCATTATTGATAACCTTTATTTGGTATGCTGTCAGCAACATATTCATAAATTCATATCTATTTCCCAGCTATACACTCAAAAGGTTCTTATTAAGACTTTTTGGAGCAGAAATTGGCATAGGCGTACTGGTTAAACCTAAAGTCAACATTAAGTATCCTTGGAAACTTAAGATAGGTAACCATGTTTGGATAGGCGAAAACGTTTGGATTGACAATTTAGATAAAATTACGATTGGTAACAATGTGTGTATTTCTCAGGGAGCAATGCTTATTTGCGGTAACCATAATTATAAAAAATCTGAATTTGACCTTACAACCAAGCCGATAGTATTGGAAGAAGGTGTTTGGTTAGGTGCAAAATCAATTGTTTCAGGAGGCGTTACATGCAAAAGTCACAGCGTGTTATCAATTGCATCCGTAGCCTCCTCCGATTTAGCCCCATACAGCATTTATAGAGGAAACCCCGCCATTAAAATCAAAGATAGAAACATTGCATAATCTCAAAGTTTCCATTATAACGGTTGTTTACAATGGCAGCAAAACCATTGCCCAGTGTATTGAATCAGTTATTGGACAAAATTACCCGAATATTGAATACATTGTAATTGACGGCAATTCCACAGATGGAACCCAAGCTATTGTAGCAGCCTATCAACACAAGATTTCTACTTTTGTGAGCGAACCCGACAAAGGCTTATATGACGCTATGAATAAAGGAGTACAACGAGCAAGCGGGGACATTGTGGGTATAGTAAACGCAGATGACTTCTTGGCAGATAATCTTGTGATTAGTCGGATTGTCAAACTTTTTGAAGATAATGACACGGATGCTGTTTGCAGCAGTGTAGCCATATACAAGAATGAAGACTTTGTCAAACCTTGGCGTTTTTATGATGCCACTCGATTTCGTTTGTGGCAGTTTAGAATCGGGATTCAACCCCCTCACCCGGGATTTTATGTAAAAAGGACATATTATCAGAATTTGGGGCTATATGATACCCAATTTAGAATTTCCGGTGATTTTGACATTTTACTGCGTATGTTGTATGTACATAAAATCAAAGCAACTTATACCAAATTCATCAGCGTCAAAATGCGCGATGGCGGCATTAGTAGTAAGGATTGGGAGAGCAAAATCAAGATGAACAAAGAAGACCTTATTTCCCTCAAAAAATATGGCATAAAAAGTAACATTGTGTTGATATGGTTCAAGTATTTCATTAAGGTCTTCCAATTACTCAAATGAAAACTCAAAGTATGCAAGACTCTTATTTTACAGACCGCGTTTTCGATAAAAATAGCAAACTTATCAAAGGCGAATACGAAAACTGCACCTTTAATAACTGTAACTTGAATGGATTAGATTTATCGGAATCTTCATTTTACGACTGTATTTTTAATGGATGCGATTTCAGTTTGGCAAAGCTCAACAAAACAACCTTTAATACTATTCGATTTAAAGATTGTAAAATGTTAGGCTTGAGATTTGACACATGCAATTCCTTTGGTCTTTCGTTTTCATTTGAAGGCTGTTTATTGAATCATGCATCTTTTTTCAAAACTAAAATTCCCAAAACCATTTTCAAGAATTCCCAATTAGAAGGGGTAGATTTTTCAGAAGCTGAGATGAGTAGCGTAATTTTTGACAACTGCAATTTATTGCATGCCGTTTTCAGCCATTCAAAAATAGATAAAGCGGACTTCAGAACCGCATATAACTATACCCTTGACCCTGAAATAAACTTCATCAAAAGCGCAAAATTTGCCATGTCGGGCATTCATGGATTACTCAGCAAATACAATATTGAAATTGAATGAAACATTCCGACTTGGGAAAAACGATATTCAACGTAAGTATTTCATTGATAACGAATCCAAAGATGATTTTATAACGGAATAAAAAGTATGTTCATCAAGCAGTAGATGAGAACATATTATTTTCAAAATCTCTATTGCACAATAAAAATACAGTATCTATCTTCGCACGCCTTAAATTACATCAGATTATACATGGAATCAGCTCTACTCATATTTTTAGAGATAATTAAATTTACATTACCTTCGGTTGTAGTTGCTGTCATTACCTATTTGCTCATCAGCAAATTAAATGAAGACAGTCAAAAAAGACTTGAATATGAAATACGCAAATCAAATGCAAAAAGTTTTACTCCCATCAAACTACAAGCTTACGAGAGATTGGTATTACTATTAGAGCGTATTAGTCCACCAAAATTAATTCAAGAATACAACACACCGGGTCTAAGTGCACTTGAGTTAAAAAACATCATGATGGTGGCAACCCATACTGAGTTTTCACACAATATTTCACAACAGATATACATTTCTAATCAAGCGTGGACATTTACCAAATTAGTCAAAGAAGAGGTAATTGAATTTATTATTCAGTCATATAATATGCTCACTCCGGAAGCTACCGGCATTGACCTGAGCAAGATAATGATTGATAAAATGATAGAGACTAACTCTCAACCTACCCAAAAGGCTATAGATTTCCTTAAAGCTGAAATCCGACTTTATTTTTAACTAAAACAAATGTCAGAAAGGATTTTCAACGATTCAGGAATAGAAATCAAAAGTGAATATATTGGTGGAACTGAACGTGCAGGAGAATTCCCTTATACCCGAGCAATTCGGAAAGAGCAGTATAGAGGCAAATTATGGACGATGCGCCAGTATGCAGGTTTTAGTACTGCGGAAGAATCCAATAAAAGATACCACTACTTATTAAATAAAGGCACAACAGGACTTTCGGTAGCATTTGATTTACCTACTCAAATTGGCTATGATTCAGACCACGCAATGAGTATGGGCGAAGTAGGCAAAGTGGGTGTAGCCATTGATTCGCTCAAAGACATGCAAATTTTGTTTGACGGAATTAAATTGGAAGATATTACCACTTCCATGACCATCAACGCTACCGCCTCCACCCTTCTTGCTATGTACATTGCATTGGCAAAACAACAAGGAGCTGACCTAAAAAAAATATCCGGCACTATTCAAAACGACATTCTTAAAGAATACATAGCACGCGGAACCTACATATATCCACCCAAGCCTTCTATGAGAATTATTACAGATATTTTTGAATATTGCAGCAAAGAAGTACCCAAATGGAACACTATTTCAATATCCGGATATCATATTAGAGAAGCAGGTTCTACAGCCATACAAGAACTTGCATTCACGCTGGCAAACGGCAAAACCTATGTAAAATCAGCTATTGAAAAAGGTCTTGACATCAATGTCTTTGGCAAAAGGCTGTCATTTTTCTTCAATGCACACAATGATTTTTTTCAAGAAGTAGCAAAATTCCGTGCTGCCAGACGGATGTGGGCACAAATAATGAAAGAAATGGGAGCTACCGATCCCCATGCCATGATGTTGCGTTTTCACACCCAAACCGGAGGTTCAACACTGACAGCACAACAACCTGAAAACAATATAATCAGAGTAGCCATCCAGGCTATGAGTGCTGTGTGTGGAGGAACCCAATCACTGCACACCAATGGTTATGACGAGGCTCTGTCACTACCCACCGAAAAAGCAGCCGCTTTAGCACTTCGCACACAACAAATCATTGCTCATGAAAGTGGTGCTGCATTAACAGACGACCCACTTGGAGGCTCTTACTATATTGAAGAACTGACAAATCAAATTGAAACCGAAGCTGCCAAACTAATTGCGAATATTGAACACATGGGTGGAGCTATTTCCGCAATCGAACAGGGATTCATGCAACAAGAAATTGCAAATAGTGCATATAAATACCAGAAAGCAATCGAAAGCGGAGCCAAGGTTATTGTGGGTGTAAACAATTTTATTGAAGAAGAGCATAGAACTGAAACTATTCTTAAAATTGATGATAGCATCAGACAAAGTCAAGCAGCAAAATTGGAACATCTCAAGAACAATCGCGACAAAGCTAAAACCGCATTATTGCTATCTGAGGTAGAGAATGCAGCCAAAGAAAACAGGAATTTAATGCCTTATATAATAGAAGCTGTCGAAGGTCTTGCCACTTTAGGTGAAATCTCAGACAGATTGAGAAAAATATTTGGCGAGCATAAAGGATAAATGTTAATTTAGCGTCTTGCAAAATTAACATTTGTTAGTTCTTTAATGTATAATAACGAAGTAGTCAATGTTTCCTATGTAAAAAAGAATATTAAAATACAAGCGAAATATTTTTTTTTAAAGTCAAAATTATTGACAATTTAGCAACCGCAAAGAACGGCTGTTGATAAAGTGACGAAAACTTTATACACCAAAGGAAAGAGCAAAAAGGAGAAAAATAAATATGACAGAAGAACAACTAAATCACGAAGGAGCATGGGCTAAGTGCCTTAAAATTTTCAGAGATAATCTTACACCTCAAAGTTTTAAGACTTGGTTTGAGCCTATATCGCCTATTAAATTAGAAAATAAGATTCTCACTATTCAAGTACCCAGTCAATTTTTTTATGAGTGGATAGAAGAGCACTATGTTGATTTACTACAAAAAACCCTTCGCAAAGTTTTAGGTCCCGGAGCCAAATTAGAATACAATATTATCGTTGAAAACTCCAATGCAAGCAAAATACCTTACACTGTCAACCTCCCAACCTCTAAACAAAATAAAAATACTTCAAACGAAGTAAACATGCCTCTTGAAGTAATTGCTGAAATAAAAAATCCTTTTGTCATTCCTGGAATCAAGCGCCTGAATATCAACAGCCAACTCCAAAGCAGATATAATTTTGACAACTTCATTGAGGGCGAATGTAACAGACTTGCTCGCTCAGCAGGATTTTCGATAGCACAGCAACCCGGAGAAACCGCTTTTAACCCATTGATGATTTTTGGAGGTACCGGTTTAGGCAAGACGCACTTGGTACAAGCCATAGGCAACCAAGTGAAAATCAACCACAAAAATAAAGTGGTGCTGTATATACAAACCGGAAAATTCACGAATCAATATGTAGAAGCTTGTAAAAACAACACTCATAACGATTTTATCAATTTTTATCAGCAAATTGATGTATTGATAGTGGACGATGTACATGAGCTTTCCAAAAAGGAAAAAACACAAGAAATCTTTTTTCAGATTTTCAACCATTTACACCAAAACGGAAAACAAATTATCCTCACATCCGACAGACCTCCCAAGGACATTAAAGATGTAGATGAAAGACTACTCAGCAGATTCAAATGGGGATTAAGTGCAGATATTGAAACTCCAGACTTTGAGACCAGAATCAATATTCTGGAAAACAAAATTTACAATGAAGGAATTACTTTCACTAGAGAAGTAATTGAATACATTGCTCACAACCTTGACAACAATATCAGAGAATTGGAAGGAGCATTGATTTCATTGTTAGCACAATCTTCACTGAACAGAAAAGAAATTGATTTAGATTTAGCAAAGCAAGTAATGAAGAACCTGGTTAAGAATGCCGCAAGGGAAATTTCTATTGACTTTATACAGAAAGTCGTTTGCGACTACTATAATATAGATGTCGATACTGTCAAATCCAAGACCCGAAAGAGAGAGATTGTTCAAGCAAGGCAAATAGCAATGTTTTTTGCTAAAGATTTCACAAAAGCATCTCTCAAAAACATTGGTTCACATTTCGGTGGGCGCGACCACTCTACTGTTATTCATGCGTGTCAGACTGTCAACGACCTGATTGATACTGACAAGAAATTCAGATATGATGTGGACGAACTTCAGAAACGCATCAAAATCAACACTATTTAAGCGCATTTGAAGTTTGCTGCAATTGACATTGGCTCTAATGGTATTAAATTTCTGATTAGCAGACCATTGGAGTTTGATACTCCCTACCCTGTATTCAAAAAAATTGAATTTACACGTCTGCCTCTCCGATTGGGCGATGACGTCTTTAAGCATAATGTTATTGGTGAAAAGAAAACCGCATTGCTAATTAAATCAATCAAAGCCTTTTCCCTGCTGATGGATGTTTACAATGTGGACTATTATCGCGCATGTGCCACCAGTGCGATGCGTGATGCAGAGAATTCAAAAAAAATTATCAAGAAAATAAAGGAAGATTGTGGCATTGAGGTTGAAATCATTTCCGGTGTCGAAGAATCAGGATTGATTATCAAATCCTTCTTGCATCAATTGGATGAGAAATCTGATTACATACATATTGATGTGGGAGGGGGAAGCACAGAAATTTCGCACCTGAAAAATCGTAAGGCATTAATTACCAAGAGCTTTAACATTGGCGTAGTCAGAATGAAAGAAGGCAAAGTCAAAAAGAAAGAATGGAATGAACTCAAAGATTGGGTAGAAAATTATTTTCCAAAACTCGGCAAACTAAAAACCATAGGGACCGGTGGAAGCATGAACAAACTCTATGAGTTAGCAAATGTAAAAGAAGGGGCATTCATGTCGTTGCGTAAACTAAGAAGCATCAATTACAAGATTCACAAAATGAGCCAACACGACAGGGTGTATAAGCTCAAACTCAATCCCGACCGTGCCGAAGTCATAGATTATGCAGGTGATATTTTTATTAATATATTGGAAGTAGCCAAGTCAGGACATATTATCTCTCCGGACTTTGGGCTGAAAGATGGAATAGTACAGGACTTATGGTCTGAATATTTTCACGACAAGAAATCTCCAAGTTTAAAAGCTGTTCCAAAATGATTTTTGTCATTAACCCCTACACAAATCCCTACTTCAACCTTGCTGCTGAAGAATTTTTGCTAAATCAATTTTCTCAAGGGTTTGTCATGCTTTGGCAAAATGACAACACTGTGGTTGTGGGTAAACATCAGAATGCATTGGCTGAAATTGATTTAAGATATATCAACAAAAACAACATTAAACTTACCCGTAGAATATCAGGCGGAGGAACGGTTTTTCATGATAAAGGTAATTTGAATTTTTCTATTGCGCTTCCTCTCAAAAATGAAAGCAAAATCATTGATTTCAGAAGGTTTATAGATCCTGTCATTGAATACCTTAACTCCATTCATATCAATGCTGAAGCAAGCGGTAGAAATGACATCATTGTTGGCAACCTGAAAATCAGTGGAAATGCTGAGCACCATTTCAGAAAAGAAAAACTCATTTTACATCATGGGACACTCCTATTTGATTCGGATTTAGAAAATCTCGGGAATGCAATCCGCAATCTTCATAATAAATATTCAGACTTAGCAGTGCAATCCATCAGAAGTAGTGTTGGAAATATCCGTCCGATGCTTAACCAAGACATGAGCTTAGAAAGTTTTGCAAATGGGCTTAGCAAACATCTCATCAATCACTTTGGCATTACTCAAATACGAGATTTTACTTGTGACGAAACCGATCAGATTGAAGCATTAGCTGTTACTAAGTTCGAAAAAGATGAATGGAATTACGGGTATTCTCCTGCCTATATTTTCAATTCCGATTTTGAATATGAACATAAGCAAGGGAAAATTTACATGGAGGTAGAACGCGAATCAATAATAAAAAAAATCAAAATAGAACATCCCAACCGTATACTTTTTGATCAAATCGAAACATTGCTTGTGGGTCAAAAACATTTTCCAAACCGAGTGGACCATATCATCAAGCATTTGACACATAATCACAGCCATGAAATGGCAAATCTCACCTATAGCTTCTTTTAACGAATGAATAAATCTGAGAAAGTGATTCGAATTCTTCAAGTATTGGACGAGAAATTTCCCAGTCCACCTATTCCGTTGCATCATAAAGACACATATACGTTGTTAATTGCTGTTTTGCTTTCTGCACAATGTACTGACGAGAGAGTCAACAAGATTACCCCTCTTTTATTCGCGCAAGCAGACAATCCTTTTGATATGAGCCACCTTAGCGTAGAAGAGATTCGAGAAATAATCCGTCCTTGCGGGTTGTCTCCAGCAAAGTCAAAGGCGATTTTTGAGCTTAGTCGCATCCTCATTGATAAATACGATGGCAATGTTCCCAATCAAATTGATTTACTGGAAGAATTACCGGGTGTGGGACACAAAACAGCTTCTGTAATCATGTCACAAGCCTTTGGTGTGCCGGCTTTCCCCGTAGATACACACATACATCGGCTCGCATGGCGTTGGGGTTTGAGCAATGGCAAATCTGTTACTCAAACAGAAAACGATTTAAAAAGACTTATTCCAAAAGAATTGTGGAACAAAGCGCACTTACAGATTATCTATTTTGGCAGAACCTTCTGCCCCGCTCGCGGACACAATCCTCACACTTGCCCTATCTGCAATTTTGCCGGCAGAAAAGAATTGTTCAAGAAAGATTAAACTTTCTGTAACAATTCAAAACCACAATTGGTATTTTTAATTTTCCTCTTCCGGTTTTGCTGGTTCTTCCTTAGGTTCCGGATGTTTAGCCTGAAAATCTTTGATTCTGGCATTGACAAGGTCTTTGGGAAGGATATTATCCTCACCCAGCATATAAATAATAAACTCTTCCAAGCGGTTTTCGTCTATTTTCTTAGCAATTACTTTTTTCTCATTATCCAACAAGAAGATAGTCGGATTTGCTTGAATATCATAATTCTGCCTGTTGATAGGCCATGGAAAATAACGGTCTGTTTTACACACATTGGTAAACAACTTCATAAGTTCCGGATGCTCATTCGAGTATTTAACCCATTCATCATATTTACCTTCCGATGCAACTGCATATACTGAAATAGTATCTCCCATACGCTTTTTCAACTCTTCAACTTTGGGCAATACCGTTTTACAGTGTCCGCAGGTTGGATCCCAAAAAATTAAAACAGTATAACGCGCTTTCTCTTGGTATAGATGGTGAAATACCCCATTAATATCCTCACATCTCAAATCAGGAACTTTAGTTTTACAAGTTGTATAACCAATCTTCTCTGCTTTTTCACAAATCTTATTGATGAGTGTACTATCAGCCCAAAAAGCTTTGCCGGTACAATAAAATTGTTTTGCCATGTGAGCAAAAACTGCATCATGACACATCACTTTACTTGTTTCGTACTTACGTGTTAAATACCAGATATAAAATCTGAATAACTCTTTGTTGTTATCAAGTTTAGCTTCTACTTGGTCAATATATTTAATAAGAGAATCAGGATCTTGACTAACTACTTTATCAAAAAAGCGATCGATGATATTTTGGAAAATAGCACCGGGGGTTCTGGTCAAACCTTCTTCTTTGAAATCGACATTATCCCAATAATGAGCCACATAATAATTGTATTGCCATTGTTTTGCATCTTCAGGCTTCATACCGGCAGGTGCTTCGGGCACTTTGGGCTGGTCCATCATAAGCAATATGTGAGAGAGTAAATCTTTGGGATATTCGGCTATTTGTTTGTGTTTGTATTCCTGAACCTCATTGTCTATCGTTTTTTTGGCATTATCGTCTGTTGCTTTACTTCTCTCAAGCCCTTTTTGGGTTAAAAATAAGTTATAAGCAACAAAACGTGAATTCTCCGGAGAGCCAGTAATCTTCATCTCTTGATAATAATCCTCATGGGTAGTGTCTGTTTCAACCGTAAAATAATTATTATCTGTAGATAGAACTTCAAAGTAAGACATTCCGGGCAATAGTATCATATAAATACCCCTTTCTAGTCTGTCTTTACCGGTAAAAGTGGCTACACCTTTGGCATCAGCAAAGGCAGTATCTCTAGCATAAGGTTTATCTCCGAGATAATTGGCTAAAATGAACTGGCTGCCCGGCTTCATCCCCTTAATCTTGACAGCGATTGCATATCCGTCTTTTGCTGGTGGGTAATCATTTTTGTTATTCTTATTTTGAGCACAAGCAGTAAGCCCGGTGAGTAAAACGACTAAACTGAAAAGGTATTTTTTCATATATGTTTTTTGTTTTTAGATTTGCAAAGATAGGTTTTGACCCAACAAGTATTATACCAATGTAGATGAAAAATCCGAGTACATCGAATGAATTCTTTGAACAAGTGCTGGATGTTGTCAAACAAATCCCAAGAGGTAGAGTTACTTCATATGGTGCGATTGCACGCTTTCTGGGAGCAGCAAGTAGTTCGCGTATGGTTGGTTATGCACTCAACAATTTAGGGCATTATGACAAACACGATATTCCGGCTCACAGAGTGGTCAATCGAAATGGATTATTAACGGGAAAAGTACATTTTCAATCCGTTAGCATGGAAGAATTGCTCGCGCAAGAAGGAATTCTGGTCAAAGAAAATCAAGTGGTTGATTTTGAAGAAAAATTTTGGAATCCCGAATGTCTGCTTTCATAAAGATTATCAAACAATCCTTGCATTTTCTATTTTTGCCAACGTGAAATGGTTGTTGTTCCTTTTGGTTTTGATTTGCACCTTCTTTTCTTTGCAAGCTCAAAGAACAGACACTTCATATTCAAATGCCATTCAATTTAGGGGTTATGACGACAGTGTTTATTTACAAGAAAACCCATCCTTATCCTTATTAGCCGACACCTTTTACAAAGCTATTATTCATAAGAAAAAGGAATATATTCTCAATAATACTCCTACGAGGGACGCTTATCAACAATTTTTGGATTCAACCGCTAAACAAAAGTATTCTGAAACCACCTTCAGGTATAAGTTTTTACTGTTTAAGTCCGGATTAAACAGACAATTCAAACGTATTAATAAGGATGCAAAGGAATCAGAAATTAATTTTAAAAGAAGTGAGCCTATTCAATTCTTTTTAGAACATGGCACACACCCGGACTATGACAGGGAATTTTGTTATTTGAACTTGGAAATGAAACGGGGAAAGAAAGATAAAATACGCTTACGGATTTTGTTACTCAAAATGGATGAGAAATGGTATTTCGCAGATGATTTGAGTTTAATAATTATTACCCCAAAATAGGACTTTATTTTATATTTGGTGTGAACAGAATCACATCATAAGTATAGGTCTTACCGTTTTTGAGTTTCACTGAAACTGTAAATTTCTGGTCATTTTCGCTTTTGTCTAATTCAAAACTTGGGGTAAATACCAAGGTAGGCATTCCATAACCATTCTCTATGGGTTCTACTTTGACGGGGACTTCTTTGCCGGCACTATTTACCACTTTTAATACCGCTCCTTCCATATTTTCAAACATGGAAAATGTCCATTTAGAAAAGCAAAGCATTTTAGGAGTATAACCTGCATTAGGATAAGCAATGAAATGAGTCTTGTAATAACTTGTGTCATCTTTATTAGAATTGTCCATTACCCACAATACTTGCGAGGTGGGACCTGCTCCAAATCCCATATTGATAGACAAGGGATACTGAAGCCATCTGCGATTTCCTTGAGTGGAGTTGTTATCTCCCATTAATGCGGTAATCGCTATTGACGGATTAGACTCTTTTACCAAAAGGCTTTTATCTGCACCTTCTTTACTAAATTCTGTATAACATCTCAAACCATCAACCGGATTATGAGTCAGGTTTTTGTTAGCTTCAAAAGTGAGAGCCGCGAATTGGCATCTTTCATTCATGTCTTTGGTAAAATAGACCTGCTTGCGAACACCTGAAATCCTCCTGAAATAATTTACTCTTTGTAATACCTTTTCATAAACTGCGTGAGGGATTGTGCCTGCCTCACAGTTAGCCGGCAACATATCGGTAGTGAATGCAATTTCACCTTCTTTAGGCTCCTTTCCCCATCCTGCTATGCGCGAGCCGTAGTAATTCATTTTAAAATCAAGGTTAGCAATACTTTTGAGTTTAACTTCTTTGAGAAACTTTGCATCTGCAGGAAATTCTGTAAGTGCATTTTCATAAACTTGATATGCTCTAAAGAAGTAATTATTTGCAGCAAGAGAGTCCATGAACCTGAATTTAACATTTTTATAAATACCAGCAATTTTCGCCTTATTCTTGCTTTTGCTAATTTCTGTAAACATCTCATGAGCATAATCAAGGGACAGAAGCGGTAATTCTCCATTAGCCCATCTGGAAATCAAATCAATAAGCTGGGCTTCGTTTTCTCCTTTTCTATTTAGTCTTTTGTATTCTGACAAAAGCATCAAAACAGCAAAATCTTTTTTGCCCTCTTTAAATTCTTTTTCTGCTACTGAAATGTATTCCTTTCCACTAACAAAATCTTTATTGAGCGTTTCACTTACCCACTTTTGACTTAACCAAGCAAAAATATCTTTATGATAGCGCACTGAGGAATAATCCAACAACTTTCTGAATATTTCCAAGGGGGTGTTAGCAACAAAAATGTCGAATTTCTCAATCAAATTTCTGTCTGAGCGCTTGGCTCTATCTAATCTATCCAGCACAAAAATGCCCAATAATGAATCTGCATCCGCAATCTCTGAGTTGGCAATAGCATTCTTAAACAAATAAATATAGAGTGCATTTTCTTTAATCAGAAAGAACGAATCAGTAGGAAAATCCTGCAATGCAGCCCTCACTTCTGCCAGATAATTCAAAGAGGGCATCATGTTTCTAACGTTCACTCTATACAAACCATAGCGATTACCTTTTAAAATATAATCATCCGGATACATCTCCAAACCCATGGATATATACTGTCCGGCAGAATCCCACTTTTCTGCACCCATATAATATTCAGTCAAAAATCGAAATACTTTGAACTGAGCCACATTTTTGTAACCACTGTTTGAATAGGTTGAAAAATCCAGTTGCGCCACTGTTTTAAAAAATTCTACAGCATCCGGCTTCATTCCTTCATACCAATAACAAGAGCCTAGATAAAAGAGCGCACTTGTATCATTTGGGTTAAACTTAATACTCAACTTAAAATACTGTTCTGCCTTGTTATAGCGTTCTTGTTTGAAAAATTTTTCGCCCTCTGCATTATTGTCTTTTGCCAACAACACCAAATAATCTTTGAATACTGTTTCAACCAACCCTTTTTCATCTCGTTCCAATGCTTTTTGGGCTGCCTTCACCGCATCCTTTAGTCCGTCACTGTACTTTTGAGAGGTGGCGGGTGTCTTAAATAAGTAATATAATGACTGAGATTTATACATTAAAGCAAGCACATCTCTGCTGTTCTTTTTCAATGCTTTTTCAGAGTGTTTGAGCGCTCTTTCATATTTCTTTTCTTTTAATGCCTTTTCTGCTTTAATCGTTGACTTTTGTTGAGCCGCAACAAACAATGGAACGATAACGAAAAATAATAGCAGACTTTTCTTAATGGTATTGTAATATTTTCTCATTTGCATAATTTCTATCTGATTTGGTTAATGCTCCAGGCTTGTGGTTTGTCACTAAATAGTTTTTTTGTTTGTGTCCAAGTTGATTTGAAAAGTTCGCTATTTCTATAATTTTCAAGGGCTTCTACACTATCCCACAAACTTAATGTAAACATCACGTTAGGACAACCTGCTTGTGAATATAATTCGACTTTACAACAACCTTGCATCTGTTCTATATGAGGATGAACGCGGTCAAACAAACTCAGAAAGTTTTCCACCTCATCGGGCTTAAAAGTCATTTTCACTATTCTTTTTATCATGGCAATTAATATCTTTCAATGAATAAATGCTGTGTTTTGTCAAAACCAAAAAGTTGTTTCGCATTGCCAAATGTAAAAGAAATCTCCAAATAACCTGAGGCATTAAAAACAGCAATTAACTCACCCTGTACAGCTTGATAATAGCTCGCACTGATTCTTTCAATAGCATCACTTTGGTTCACAATTATTTTATATCTGTCTTTACCCACAAATGCATAAAATTCATCCTTGTGTAAGTTCACAATTGCATTACCATATCTATCGAAATAAACATAAAATGCTTTCAACCTATTTCCTTGTTGTTGAGGAGACTTGAACAACCTTTTCTCTGGTACAATTTCAGGAGTTTCTATGCCCGGAACTTTGTTATCAATTATTTTTTTAACCATTTCGGGATAAAAGCTTTCCATAAATGAAGGATGTGGAAATTGACCTAATGAAAAATACTCTGCATTATCTGACTTAAGTACCTCCGGCAGGATACCATTATCGGCTGCCAAAAACCAGTGATTACCTACTCGTGCTGCAATGTGATGAGTGGCATTATTGTTGACCCCAATAAGATGAAACACATTCCCTACAAAATTGTTTCGTACTGCATTCAGCATAAAAATAGCTTGTTCCAAATTCCATGGGAGAATATCGTGAGAGATGTCAATAACATTAACTTCTTCCAATTTTGCATACAGAGCACCTTTTACTCCGGCAACATAGTGGGAAGATGTTCCAAAATCAGAAATAAGAGTAATGATATTCACTAAATGAAAAACACTAATTTTGGGGCAAATTTATCGGACACTTTTAAAATAAAGGAATAGTTTGCAAGAAAAATTAATTACCATTGAAGGCATTGAGCCGCAACAAATTTACGGAAGTAACGACTACTTTCTGAACTTAATCAAAGAACTCTCTCCCAACATTAAAATTGTGGGGAGAGGCAATGAAATCAAAATCAAGGGAGCTGAAATAGACATTGAGCGTTTTGAATTGAAATTCAATCGCTATCTGGATTTTCTGAAAAAGGGAGCCCCTATTAATGACTATCAACTATTTGAACTCTTTGGTGATAACACATCTTCAAAACAAGACAAAAAAGATGGAACGATTCATACACACCACCATCCGCACGGAGTTGTAATTCTATATGGGAACGATGCTCGCCCGGTCATGGCCAAAACATTGAATCAACAAAAAATGGTTGAAAGTTGCGAGCAGAATGATGTTGTCTTTGCCGTGGGACCTGCCGGAACCGGTAAAACCTATACTGCTGTTGCGCTGGCTGTAAGAGCCTTAAAAAATAAAGAAGTTAAGAAAATCATCCTCACCCGCCCTGCTGTCGAAGCCGGAGAGAGTTTGGGATTTTTGCCCGGTGACTTGAAGGAAAAAATCGACCCTTATTTGCGACCGCTTTATGATGCGTTAGAAGATATGATTCCACTCGACAAACTCAAAACCTTTTTGGAAAACCGCACCATTGAGATTGCCCCGCTCGCTTTTATGCGCGGACGAACTTTGAACAACTGCTTTATTATTCTGGACGAAGCCCAAAACACTACCGATTTGCAACTTAAGATGTTCCTCACCCGTATGGGAAAAGAAGCTAAAGTTATTGTGACAGGCGACCTCAGCCAGGTGGACTTACCCCAAAAGCAAAAGTCAGGACTCAAAGTGGCTATCAAAATACTAAACGATATAGAAGGCATCAAAATCATTCACCTTAATAATAAAGATGTACTAAGACACAAACTGGTTGTAGAAATTCTGAAAGCGTACGAAAAGGAAGGAATTGTGGTTGGATAATCAGAAAAATATACATTTGCACGCTCAAAAAATATAATTGACGATTATGGCAGCAGAATTCGATACAGAACTAATGGCGACTAACTTCTTTTTTAGACACCAAAGTTCATTCTTTAGAGGTAAAGTTAGAGACGTTTATACCCTTGCAAACAAATATATAATCTTAGTAGCATGTGATCGTATCTCAGCATTTGACAACGTACTTCCCAGAGCAATTCCATACAAAGGACAAATCCTTACTCAGATTTCTTCTTTATTTCTTGACAAATGCAGCGATATTGTTCCCACATGGAAAATTGCCACACCTGACCCCAATGTTACAATAGGATACAAATGCGATGCAATTCCTGTAGAAATGGTCGTCCGCGGCTATTTATGCGGACATGCATGGCGTATATACAAATCCGGTAAACGTGTAATTTGTGGTGAGAAACTGCCGGAAGGACTTAAAGAAAATGACAAACTCCCTCAACCTATCATCACTCCTACATTTAAGAATCATGCCGGACACGATGAAGATATCACAATGGAAGACATCTTAGACCATAAGCTCTGCACAAAAAAACAACTTGAAACTATGGCGGAGGCATCTTTGAAATTATATGAAAGAGGCACACAATTGGCGGCAGAACGCGGTCTTATTTTGGTCGACACCAAATACGAATTCGGAATTTATGACAAGAAAGTAATGTTGATTGATGAGGTACACACTCCTGACTCTTCTCGCTTCTTTTATCTTGATTCGTATGCAAAAGCGCAGAAAGAAGGAAAACCGCAAAAACAACTTTCTAAAGAATTTGTGAGAGAATGGCTTATGCAAAATGGTTTTTGTGGCGAAAAAGGGCAATTGGTTCCCGAAATGACTTCTGAATTTATTCAATCTGTAACAGACCGTTACGTGGAAATGTATGAAACATTCACACAAAGCAAGTTTGCACCAAGAGATTATAACAACATTCAGAATCAAATAGAAAAATCAATCAACAACGCGATTGAATCATTGGAGTTTTAACTCTTCACATTTATTACTTCTTCGCGCCAGCTTTTTCTCTATCCAATTTATTAAGAAAACGGTGATATAAATTTGCATTGCGGTTGTGTTCATCAAGGGTCTTAGCAAACACATGAAACCCTGAAAAATCAGGTTTAGCGCAGAAATACATCAAATCATGTTGTTCTCGGTTTAATACAGCATCAATTGCCTGAACAGAAGGAATGCAAATTGGTGCAGGTGGCAACCCTGCAATAAAGTAGGTATTATAAGGGCTTTCTATAAGTGTGTGTTCAATATAAATTCGAGTCATGGTCATACTATCTAATGCATATTTCACTGTGGGATCAGCCTGCAATTTCCACCCTTTATTGAGTCGATTGAGATAAACTCCTGCAATGCGTGGCATTTCTGACACTTGATTGGTTTCTTTATCCAATATCGATGCTAAAATAGAGACTTGCAAAGGTGTCAGTCCTAATGAATCTGCTTTTGCACTTCTTTCTTTGTTCCAAAAGTGTTGATATTCTTTATAAAAACGAGACAATACCTCATCTGTAGTCGAAAACCAATACATATTATAGGTATTGGGAATAAACATGGCAGCAACCGTTTTGTTATTAAAACCAAACTTTGACAAATACGCACTATTGTCCAAAACACCCTTGAAAGAATCCGGATCCGGTTCTAAGTTGTTTCCCAGCACAGTCGGTATATTTCTCAAATCCCAAGAGCCTCGAATCACAATGTTTGTAGTAAAAGTGCCGCCTTTTCGAAAAAGTACGGCAAGTTCCTTGTTATTCATATTGGGTGTAATTTCAAACTTCCCCGCCCTGAGGTTCTTTTCAACATTCATTCTTTCTGCAATTAAATAAAAAATGCGTGGATATTTCAATCCGCACGTTTCTGTCAATTTTTCGGTGAGCGATTGCAGATTGTCCGTTCTTTTTAAAGTGAGTTGTTGATTTTCTGTGATGTTGATTGCCGGAGAAAAAACAAAGTACCAAATAGCCGCAGCAATACCCCCGGCCAACAAAGCCAGACTGACTATCGACCACAAAACAAACTTAAGAAATTTCATAATTAAGACGTGTGCAAATGTAAGAATACAAGCCTTAAAATAAATTAGCTTTGTCGCTATGAAAAAGCCCCTAAAAATCGCATTGATAGGATATGGCAAGATGGGTAAAGAAATTGAAAAAATCCTCATTGAGCGAGGGCATATCATAAGCACCATCATTGACAGCAAAACCAATCTACAAAAAATCCTAGATTCCAAATGTGATGTAGCTATTGAATTCACTCAACCCGAATCAGCACTATCCAATATTGCATTTTGTGTGAGCCAGCAAATCCCGTTGATAGTCGGTACAACGGGATGGTATCAGGAATTTGACAATGTAAGAAATTTAGTCAATCAACATCAATCATCCTTGTTTACCGCTACCAACTTTAGTATAGGAGTCAATCTGTTTTTTCATCTTAACAAAAAACTCGCGGCAATCATGAATCACTATCCCGAATATCATGTTACGATTGAAGAAACGCATCATAAACAAAAAAAGGATGCCCCCAGCGGAACAGCCATCACTACCGCAGAGAATATTTTGTCTAATTACAATTCAAAAGACAGTTGGATTAGTATAGAAAACGGCAAATACTTAGATGTCGCTGCCAACGAAATTCCAATTTATTCATTCAGAGAAGACAATGTGCCGGGAGTGCACAAAGTGAAATGGGATTGTGATATTGATGAAATTGAAATAACACACTCCGCTCATAATCGTAGAGGTTTTGCTCTTGGGGCGGTGTTGGCGTCAGAATGGATAATCGGAAGAAAGGGTATTTTTGGCATGAATGATATGTTGGGGTTTGAGTAAAAAATATACTTTTGCAAAGCAATTCAAAAAATGAAAAAACTATTTCTTATCACTTCTTTATTGAGCGTTAGCTGCTTAGCATACTCACAAGCAGAGCCCATTTTAAAATCAAAGAAAGGCAATTATATTCTTCCACAAACCGGTGATTGGGGTATAGGCACAAGTGTGAATCCCTTTTTCTCTTTTGTGGGGAGCATGTTTACCAATAACAATGTTATTCCCGGATTAGATTTTCAAAATATTAATTTCAAACGTTTCAAAGATGAGAAAAATGCGCAAAGAGCAGGGATTACACTTCAAACCAGCATTCATCGAGAAAGCATCACTGTATCCAATCTTGCCCCGGATGCTGACCCGGGCTCAACAGTAACAGACCGAACCACCCAGCATGAATACAATATTAATATCACTTATGGTATTGAAAAAAGACGTGGTGCCGGCAGATTACAAGGAATATATGGTGTTGAGGGCATGCTCGGATATGGCAGCGGAAGCAGAACCAAATTCAAATATGGAAACAGCATGAGCGACTATGCAGGTTCTATTGCCAACAACAGACCCACTCAAAATTCTACTACCCCATACAACATATCGGTTGGCGCGCAAGGATTCCTTGGTTTTGAATTCTTTTTTGCACCCAAAATTTCTATTGGTGGTGAAGCATATTTAAGAGCTGCCTATACTTATGGAGGTCAAACTATCAATAAATCCGAAGTGTGGGACCCCATAACCTCTACGTCCTCTATTGTAACAACAAGCCTTAACAACAAAACAAGTGATTTCAATATGAGTGTCAAAAACTGGAGCAATCTCAGATTAATGTTCTACTTTTAATCATTCCTCAAATGAAAAAATATTTTATTACCGCTTTCATTTTCATGATAGGCGGAGTTTTGTATGCTCAACAAGAGTATTCTGTTTATTATGCTGACCCAAATGCAGCCGAGCGCGAACACTTTGCAGACATTACCAACATGAAAGTGGAGGTAAGTTTTGATGTAAATAACAGTAATGGCGGCAAGGTAATAGGCAAAGTAACACATAGTTTCAAACCGCTTATTCCTTCATTGGATTCGTTGTTCTTTGACGGTCCCGATATTCAGATTAAAAAAGCTGAATTAGGCGGCACAAGTGTCAAATATAATGTGAGCAAAACAGGTGTTACAGTTTATTTTTCACCCGCCTTGACTTGGGATAAGTCTTACAACTTGGTTTTTGAATACGAAGCGTTTCCAAGAAAAGGACTATATTTTATAGGATGGGACAGACCCGAACCAAGTGGCAAACCCGATCTTTTTAAAGTAAGAAAACAAATTTGGTCGCAAGGACAAGGAATTGACAACCGGTATTGGATTCCCATGTATGACAACATGAATGACAAATACACAACCGAAACCGTAATCACGTTCGCAGAACCATACAAAGTTTTATCAAACGGCAAATTGCTCTCTCAAAAGAAAAACAAAGACGGTACAGTTACATGGAACTATAGACTTGACAAACCTCATTCAGGCTATCTTGTGATGCTTGCCATCGGAATTTACGAAGTAAAAAGCACAAAAACCAAACGCAATACACCCGTAAACTTTTGGTACTACCCTGAATTCAAAGACAGAGTAGAGCCAACCAGCAAATACACTGAAAGGATTATTGAGTTTTTGGAAGACGAAACCGGAGTCCCCTATCAATGGGGGTCTTATAGCCAAATAATGGTGCAGGATTTTTTGTATGGTGCAATGGAAAACACGTCAGCAACTGTTTTTGGCGACTTTTTCTTTGTTGATGACAGGGCTTTTGAAGACCGGAATTACATTGGAGTCAATGCTCATGAATTGACACATCAATGGTTTGGAGATTTGATAACTGCCAGATCGAGCAACGATATTTGGATGCAGGAAAATTTTGCAACCTATTATGCCAAATTATTTTATGGTAGTCTTCCAGAATACGGTCCTGATGAAATGAAAATGAATGAACTTGGTGAATATCAATCTGCATTCAAAGCATCTGAATCTGACAATTTGCCTATCAGACATACGCAGAGCGGTTCTGCAAGAGCATATCCTAAAGGGTCGGCAGTGTTACAAATGTTACGCTATGTTGTAGGAGATGAGGCTTTTAAACAAACAATAAAATTCTATCTTGAGAAACACGCATTTCAAAACGTACAAGAAGCAGATTTCCAAAATGCTTTCAAGGATCGATTAGGAATGAACCTTGATTGGTTCTTTGATGAATGGATTTTGAGAGGCGGAGAACCTCATTATAAAATCAATTGGACTAACACTGACAATGCTACACTCATTACGGTTGAACAAATTCATCAAATGAACTTAGTAACCGGTGTATTTAAAATGCCCATTCAATTCGCAGTTTATTATACCGATGGAAGTGTTGATAGGCAAAGAATCATGATAGACAAGCAGTTTCAGCAAGTTCGCATTCCCAATCCCAACAACAAAAAGGTCAATTTTGTTGTTTTTGACGAGAATTCAGAAATCATGAAGAAAATGACTTTTGAGAGAAGCCTAAAAGAGTTGTCAGAACAAGCACTCAAAGCCGTAAATATGGCAGATCGATTAGAAGCAGTGCAAGCCCTGGCAAGTTTCCCCTATAGCGAAACACAAGCTACTCTTGAGCAAATCATCAACAATAACAAAGAATTCCATTCTGTTAAAGCCGAGGCATGGAAACAATGGCTGCTTGCTAATAAAAATAATGGCAAACTGCCTAATCTAAATCTCAAAACCGAACACAGAGAAGTACGAATGACATTGGCGACCCATCTTAATCCTGAACAAAACGAACAAAGGGCTTTGCTTGAACAGTTACTTGAAGATAATTCATACCAAGTGATTGAAACTGCATTGGACAATCTTTTTTCTTCAATGTTTTTGCAAACGAACGGCTCTTACATGCAATTAGCCGGATTGTGGTTATCCAAAGTAAAAGACCTTGAGGGTATGGCAAAATCCATTAAAATCAAATGGCTTGAATACTCTATTGTTACAAGTAACTCCAAAGAAGAGTCTGCTAAATTGTTAAATGAACTTATTGAATACAGCAGTGCAGATTACGAATTCAGAACCAGAGTCAATGCTTTTGAAGCCCTCGGCAGATTAAACTATGCCAACGAAACTGTTTTCAATAACATGTTTGAAGCAATCTCAAGACCCAATTCAAGACTATCGGGACCTACCAGTGTGGTGTACAAGAAGTTTGCAGCTCAACATTCCTACAAGTTGCTCATTTATCAAACGCTGAAAAATCAAACTCCCTTGGTAAAGAAGTTTTTGAAAGAGAAAGGAATTTCCGTCCAATAAAAATTCAGATTTTAGTTCCTTAAGCTTTTTCTCATCTTACAATGATGAGTAAAAAAAGCTAAATAAACCTCTGAGTAAAAACTCTTTTCCAAATTGCTGAATTGACAGTCGAAAAAGATAATTCACTTGCTCAAAACAATTATCTTTGTTTGCCCAAAAACAGCATGCATACTTCTATTCTCCAAAATAAGCTGGATGCCTTTATCAGCAAGTATCATCGTATGCAATTAATACGTGGGACAGTGGCAGTTGTAGGTATTTTTTTAAGTGTTTATCTCATTGCAACCTTATTCGAATACTATGGGAGATTTGGTACAGGCGTTAGGGCAGTTTTGTTTTTTTCAATGTTGGCATTAACCCTTTGGATTGTAGTCAAAAACATAGTTATACCGCTGTTGCAGTTATTCAAACTTAGCAAAGGAACACTAAGTTATGAAAAGGCATCTGTAATTATAGGCAGTCATTTTCCTGAAGTCAAAGACAAACTGCTGAATGCTTTGCAATTAAAAACAATGTCTGAAAATGACCAAGATAATGAATTATTGCTTGCCGCAATAGAACAAAAGACCGGAGAATTATCTAATGTTCCTTTTCTGAATGCTATAAACTGGGAAGGTGTAAAAAAAGTAGGTAAATATAGTGTGATACCGCTCATTCTGTTTTTATCAGCTTTGGTTTTTAACTCCGGAATCTTTATTGAAAGCGGTCAAAGAATAATCCACTTTCAGCAACAATTCGCAATTCCGGCTCCTTTTCAGTTTTTGTTAGTAGAAAGCAATCCCAAGATTTACAAGAATCAGGATTATACCATTGAACTGCATACACCCGGAGACCAAATTCCTTCGGAAATGTTTATCATAACGGCTGGTAATACTCTCAAGATGGAACCTTCCGGTAAGGGCAAATTTACTTTTACCTTCAGAAACATTCAATCTTCAAGAAATTTTCATTTTACAACCGGAAAATTCAATTCTAACGAATACATACTGACCGTTATTCCTAAACCTATTATTCTCAATTTTCAAGTTGCTTTGAACTACCCTGCATACTTGCAGAAGAAGAATGAAACTTTAGAAAATATTGGCGACCTGACAGTGCCTGCCGGCACACAGATTACTTGGATTTTCAAGACCAAAGATGCTGATGAACTCGAGTTTTTCTTTGATACTTCAAGAAAGTCAGCAAAAAAAGATAAAAATCAAAACTTTACCCTAACCCAGCGCTTTTTGCATAGTTCTCCATACCGCATTCAAATTTTGAATTCAGCTACCCAAGGTGTGGACAGTATTGGATTTCATTTAAATATCATTGCAGACGCTCCTCCGAGCATTTTTGCAGAACAACAGAAAGACAGCAATATGATTTTCACCAATTATTTATTTGGCGAAGCAAGTGATGACAACGGAATCAGCCGTATTGCTTTTTTCTATAAAACAGCCGGCAAAAACGAAAATTATAAAAAAATCGAACTACCGGTTTCGGGTTCATTCAAACAGAATTTCTTTTTGCCTATTAATCTGCAAGAACTTGGGATTGAGCAAAATGGAGAATTAGAATATTTTTTTCAGACATGGGACAACGACAAAGTAACCGGACCTAAATCTACTAAAACCTCCATAAAGACGCTCAAAAGAGAGTCAGACAAAGAACTCGAAAATCGGGTTAGCGAAACCGGTAAAGCACTTCAAACCAATATGCAGAATGCGTTGCAAAAAGCTGCCGAACTACAAGAAAAAATCAAAACACTGAGCAATGACCTAAAACAAAAGAGTAGTTTGACATGGGAAGACAAACAAAAAATTGAAAAACTCTTAGAAGAACAAAAAAAGTTGCAGCAAGAGATTGAAAAAATGAAAAAAGACTTTGAGCAACGCAATGAGTTTGAAGATCAGTTCAAAAACAAGAATGAGGAGTTGAGAAAGAAACAAGAACAAATCCAAAAGATGTTTGATGAACTCTTTGACGAAAAAACCAAAGAGCTATTCAAGAAACTGGAAGAAATGCTGCAACAACAAAACAAAGACAAAATTCAGGAAAAGCTCAATGATATAAATAAAAACAACAAAGACCTTGAGAATCTGCTCGACAAAACCCTTGAACACTTTAAACAATATGAGTTAGAAAAAAAGATTAATGAAACTGTTGACAAACTTGAGAAACTCTCCGAAAAGCAAGAAGAACTACAGAAAAAAACAGAAAATTCAGACAAATCAGAAAACGAAGAGCTACAAAAACAGCAAGAAGAACTGAACAAAGAGTTTGAAAACCTGCAAAAAGATTTGGAAGAAATCAAACAAAAGAACAACAATCTTGAAGACCCGATGAAACTGGAAAACACGGATCAATCAAGCCAAGACATTCAGTCAGACATGAATGAAGCCGGTGAGAATATTTCCAAAAACAAAAAGAATAATGCTGCCAAAAAACAACAAGATGCTGCTAAAAAAATGAAAGAATTAGCACAAAAAATGGAGCAGCAGATACAGGAAAACAAACAACAACAAAACGATGAAGACTATAACGCCCTGCGACAATTACTCAAAAACCTAATTTTATTGTCCAACAAACAAGAAGAAATCATGCGCGAGTTTGGAAACATCAAAGAATACAACCCTCGCTATATTGAACTCTCCAAAAGACAAAAAGAGTTAAGACAATCCGCACTGATGATTGAAGACAGTTTGAACAACCTCGCCAAACGTCAACCTATGATTTCATCTTATGTAACAAAAGAGCTGGGTTCTTTAACCCAAAATATGGACGGAGCTGTATCAGCTTTATCTGAAAGATACACGGGTGCAGCAGTTGTGAAACAACAATATGCAATGACGCATACCAACAACCTTGCAGTGTTTTTGACCGAAATCCTGCAACAGATGCAAGACCAGATGAATGCTGAAATAAAGAAAAAAGATGGAGAACCCAAAGACGGAGAACCCAAGCAAAACTGCGACAATCCCGGAAATAAAAAACAATTGGGTAAAGGCAAACCCAAGCCCGGAATGCAGGGGATGCAACAGTTGCAAGACAGATTGAACAAGATGATGAAAGATATGCAGCAGCAAAAAATGAACGGTAAAAACCCATCAAGTGAAGAATTCGCTCGAATTGCCGCACAACAAGAAGCATTGCGTAGAGAATTGGAAAGAATAGAAAAAGAAATGGGTAGCCAGGGTCAGGGCAATTCGGAACTGATGCGCGAGATTGAAAAGACGCGTAAAATGATGGAAGAAACCGAAAAACAGCTTTACAACAAACAGTTAGACAGCAGAATAATTCAAAGACAAGAAGAAATCTCACATCGATTATTTGAACATGAAAAAGCAGAACGCGAACAAGGTGAAGACGACAAACGCAAAGGAGAAACAGCCACCGATAAAGAGCGCAAAATGCCGCCTTCTATCGAAAAATATTTAAAGGAAAAAGCAAAAGAAATCGAATTTTACAAAACCTTGCCTCCTGAATTCAGTCCTTACTACAAAGACAGAGTCAAAGACTATTTTAACAATCTACAATCCTAAAAATACCAGATGATATTGTGTATCGAAACAAGTGGAGAAATATGCAGCATTGCTTTGGCAGCAAGTCATGACCAAGTATTTTATCTTGAAAATCGTGAACTCAATGCGCACTCCAAATTCCTATTGCCTATGATAGACAGTATTTTTGCGGAAAATCAGCTTCCCAAGCATTCACTCAATGCAATAGCACTTTCTGCCGGTCCCGGCTCATACACAGGCTTACGAATAGGGAGTGCGGCTGCCAAAAGTATTTGTATGGCATACGACATTCCCCTTATCAGCATAAGCACACTCGAAATACTTGCCACAGCCATGCACAACACTGAACACAAATCAGAATATCTGGTTCCCTTGTTGGACGCACGAAGAATGGAGGTATATACAGCCGTTTTTGATTCAAATGCAAAACGCATGAGCATTGATACACCACATATCTTATCTGAAGATACTGCTCAGCTATGGAACAACAAGAATGCTGCACTCGCAGGTTCTGGTGCCGACAAAACTCACCAACACCTGAAAAAACTCGGGATTGAAACCGAGCTTTTGGCAGGACTCTATCCGCAAGCAAACAACATGACCCTACTTGCTTTGGAAAAATACAAACAACAAGATTTCACCAACTTGAACAATTTCCAACCTTACTACCTGAAACCTTTTTATACCACTGCAACCCCCGTCCAATACAACACAAAATGAATGCATTAACCATTACAGAGTTTGAAAAAGAAGCCCAAAATGCGCTAATCTTAGACTTGAGAAACAAATATGTTTTTGAAATAGGCTTTATCCCCCACTCTATTAACATCGGAATTGATGGAGATTATAAAACATATCTGAGCAAAATAACAGAAAAAGACCGCAAAATGGTATTAGTTTGTTCAGACAAACTCGAAAAAGAAAGTACCAAACTACTTATCAAACAAGGTTATACAAATATTGCAGGTTGGCTGAATGGAGGGTTTGAAAATTGGAAGCAATCACATAAACCCATTGACATGCTCATCAACATCCCGGCTGATGAGTTTGCAACCGACCTATATTTCCTCAATGAACATGAGGCTGTAATTGATATTCGCGAATTTGAAGCAAGAAAAGAAGGGGAGGTTGAAAATTCATTAAACATTTCTCTAAATGAACTCACAGAACGCATAGAGGATATTGACAAAAGCAAATCATACTACGTTATTGGTTCTGACGGATTTGGCACTATGTTAGCAGCATCCTATCTCAAATCTCAAGGATGTACATCTGTCAAAAGTATTGACGCATCATTCAGCGAAATTCAAGAAGCACTGATGTATCACAAAAGAGTGTAATCTCATACCTTTGTTCCGTGCAAGATTCAGCAGGCAAACTATTTTTGGTGCCCACACCGATCGGCAATCTGAAAGACATAACTTTTAGGGCGGTAGAGGTGCTCAAGTCCTGCGACTATGTTTATGCGGAAGATACCAGGACATCGGGTATTTTGTTTAAACATTACGACATCAAAACCCCATTGCGCTCTTTTCATATTCACAACGAACATACAAGAGTTGAGGAAATAACTAATCTTATTGTTGAAGGCAAGGTCATTGGCTTAGTAAGTGATGCCGGTACGCCCGGAATCTCGGACCCGGGTTTTTTGGCTGTCAGAGCTTGTGTTGATAAAGACCTGAGGATTGAAGCACTGCCGGGTGCAACTGCTTTTGTACCTGCATTGGTGGAATCAGGATTGCCTTGTGAAAAGTTCGTATTCGAAGGTTTTTTGCCTCAGAAAAAAGGGAGAAAAACAAGGTTGGAATTATTGGCAAATGAAAACCGAACGATGATTTTTTATGAAAGTCCTTTCAGAATTGTCAAGGCATTGGAAGAATTCAAAATTCATTTTGGAGCCGACAGACGTATTTCAGTCAGCAGGGAATTAAGTAAAATATACCATCAGACGGTCAGGGGCAATGTAGAAGAAGTAAAATTATATTTTGAAACAAACACCCCCAAAGGTGAATTTGTAATCATAGTAGAAGGACGCAATGATAAATAGAATCACAAAATCACCGTTATGGCTCAGTTTATTGGGCGGTCTGTTGCTCTTTGCTGCATGGCTGCCTTCTCCCCTATTTTTTCTACTTTTTGTAGGATGGCTGCCTTTATTGCAGCTAATGGAATTAGGACTTAAAGAGGGCAAAAAAACAATTTGGTTCTGGAAATGGTCATACTTATCTGTATTTGTTTGGAATTTGGGCACAACATGGTGGGTGTGGTTTGCATCGGAAGGAGGAGCCATTGCCATGCTGTTGGCAAATTCACTCGTGATGTCGCTCATGCTATCAGCAGCTTATTTCACACGTAAATATCTACCTAAAAGTGGTTATGTCCCTTTTATTGCTTTTTGGATTGCTTTTGAACTATTGCATTTGAATTGGGACCTTGATTTTCCTTGGTTAACATTGGGCAATGACTTTGCCCGTTTCCCTATATTGATTCAGTGGTATGAATACACGGGAGTCTTGGGAGGAAGTTTATGGGTACTATTGGTCAATGTGGTCATTTTTAAATTGCTTAATAATCGACCAAAATTTGGAATAATAACACCTACTTTGCTACTATTAATACCGGTACTGATTTCAGTTTGGATATATTTTTCATACAAGACACCTCAAGACAGCAAAAAGGTAGAAGTGCTGATTGTGCAACCTAATATTGATCCTTATTCAGAGAAGTTTGAGCGCGACCCTTATGACCTCACCTTGGAAATGATAGCAGAAGTGGAGCATAAAATCAGTCCTGCCACTCGCTTTGTCATTTTTCCCGAAACCGCTATTCCTGAATATTTTGAAGTTTCGCAATGGAATAATGAAGCCAAAATACAACTACTTTATCATCTAACACAAAAGCATCCTAACTTAGCTATTATCACCGGTCTGGAAACGTTTAAGAGATATAATACCTCAGATGACAACTGCAGACAACCCACGCCAACCGCCCGCCCCAGTAGCGAAGGCGCATGTGATTATTATGATGTTTATAATACTTCGGCTTTTATTTACAAAAACTACCCACCGGTTTTTTATCACAAATCAAAATTGGTGCTTGGTGTCGAAAAGATGCCTTATCCCAAATATGTTGGATTTTTAAATAAATTGTCAATTGATTTGGGTGGCACAAGTGGAAGTTTGGGCAGAAGTGAGCATCCCATTGTTTTTCACGGACCGGACTCTATTACAACCTGTGGTTTAATTTGTTACGAATCCATTTATGGAAACTATGTACGCGAATTTGCACAAATGGGCTTGAATTTTATTACCATCATAACCAATGACGGTTGGTGGGGTAACACTCCGGGATATAAACAGCATTTGTATTATGGTGCCATACGTGCAATCGAAACCCGAAAATACATTGCCAGAAGTGCCAATACAGGAATTTCTGCCGTCATTGACGACCGGGGAGAAATTAGGAAGCATAGCCTTTGGTGGCAAAAGGATGTAATCAAAGCGGACATTCAAACCAACAACATCCAAACCTTTTATGTGCAAAATGGCGATTTGATTGGCAAAGCATGTGCATTCATTACTATTGCTTTTTTACTGGGAGCAGTCGTAAGATATATTACAAAAAAATAGTGTTTACGATTTTGTGATAAGTAAGAAAATGCGCTTAATTTTGCACCACTCAAAAAGCAGCACCCGTAGCTCAATTGGATAGAGCATTTGACTACGGATCAAAAGGTTTGGGGTTCGAATCCCTACGGGTGCACTGAAATGCTTCCTTTTTTAATGTCAATACGCTAATAATATGCATATTGGCATTTTTATTTAAGAATTTTGTCCAGCATTTGTCCAACAACCTTATACCTTAATCAAATGTTGGGTAATTTTGCTTTTACTCATAGAAACTCCATTCATTTGTGTTTTAATCCTGATTTCTCAAATTGTCTTTATCTTGTCTAAAGTTATAAACAACAGGTTTTTAAAATAATAGATTAAATGGAATTAAATCAGATTAAAGCAAGTTTAATGGTTTGGTTTTAATTAAAACTAAATCTTTAATGGGGTTTATTTAGTGAAATGCTGTGCGTAAACATTCATTAATAGAAATACTTGTTAATGTAATTTTACGCATTATGAATAATATCACAACCCCAAAAATCATTAGTATTCATTGCGAATACTGTGATACTTTATTTTATCCCACAAGGAGATTTGTCCAAAAGTACTGTACAGAAAGCTGTAGAACATTAGCATGTAGAGAACGTAAAAAAGGAATCGGTGGAACCCAAGCAAATAAAAACCGAAGTACAAGTATCACAGACCTTAGCAAAGAGATTTCTGAAATGAAGTCAATGATTTATCAATTTAATTCCAATATCAACACTAAGTATCAAATTCTCGAAATTATGTATTCTGAATCGTTAAGGAAGATAAATGAAACAAACTATTTAGCAGAAAAAATCCAAGAGTTCATAAAGGAAAAATATAAAGAAAATGAGAGGCTAGAAAAAACAACTACACAAATTAAAGAGCAGTTAAATCAACTAAGCATTAATCTCAAAAGCCTTAAAAGAAATACTGAGATTCACGATATTATTCAAGATGTACTTATTGTCTTTGGGAACGACATAAAAGGGACAATTTTTGACTTAATTAAAAATTGGAAAAATAAAAATAGTAGCCAATAGAAACCTGAAATCAATCTTCATCACCAAAAAACATTTATTCTCAATCTCCCGCTATATACATTCTTCTTCTCAAATCCCCACAATTTATCAATGTAGTCATACCCTCCTGTTAAAGAGAAAGAGAGTTTTTTTAACGGCTTATACATCAATATGATTTTGCCTCCATTTTTCTCTGCTCCATTCTTAAACCAAGTTAAATGCGACTCTACCCCTGCTGTTAATTTGGGATTTAAACTTTGTGATAAGGTTAGTGAAAGCAAGTTAGCATTTAGAGTGTCAATTCCAGGATTAGTTGTATTTGTTTGCCAAACAAAACCTGTTTGAAGTCCTTTAGCAAAAACAGCACTTGTCTTTAAAATGTATGAACGCATACCTGTTTTTCCTAACTTATCTAGTGACATTACTGATTGAGAAAATGAAGTAGAGGTTACTAAAAACACCTTTTTGATTTTCTTAGAATAAGTTACTGTGAAATTAGTAATTGAAAACTGATTAAAGGACCTAAGTAATGAATCAGGATGATTGTTTCCATGCTGATAAGGTGAATGATAAACAGAGAAGTTGGGGTATTTTTTATTCAAGTTAGTTTGAAGCATAATGCCGTAACCACTCATCTTGTTTGTAGAACTATTTTCATTAGCCAGATTGTCACTATTTACTTTATAAAATACCTGAGTAGAAATCTTTTTCTTCAAGAAAGTACCTTTCAAAGAAATATCTCTTTCAAAAAAACCAATCCTCATAAATGGGTTTCCAATTGATTTGAATCCAGGATTAACTCTCTGAACTTTTCCCTGAAATTCCAAATTTTCTAATATCTTATACGTTCCCTCCACCCAAAAAGCAGTGTTTAGGTTGCTTAATTTATAGGCAGGTTGTATTCTATTAAATGTATCAACAGAGTTTCCATTTATAGTTTCATCTATTGCTGAATTCTGTGCTGAAAAATTGCTTTGAGCCATTTCTGCACTAAGTGTGATTTTCTTTTTATAGAATAACCCTTTTGCTCCTATGGAATTAACAGAATTATTAATTCGTTGCCTTTCCATGATTTTATCTGGGTCATCAAAATAGGAACGTGAATAATAAATATGGCTTTTGTCTTTGTTTCCTAAACCTGTTGTAATTGCATAAAAATTTCTGTCAAACTCAGGTCTTTCAGTTGAGAAAAACCTAAAATCATTTGCAGCTGCTTTTCCAGCAGAGACATTGATAAAAAACTTGTCAGAACTCCATGCTATATCTGCGCCTCTTACTGGAGTTCCAACTACTGTAAAATCTGAATGAGTTGGATAGACTATTCCTACATTAAATTTATCAAATCCACTAGCAAAGCCTAATATCTTCTTGAATTTTGAATCATACCCACCAGAAAGCGATTTAAGATTACTCTTTTTGTTATATTCACTTTCATCTATATTTACCAAACTTGAATCCTTTTGTCTTAAAACTTCAATTTCCTCTTTCTTCTTTTTGATTGCATTAATTTTTTCTTCGATGTTTTTTTTGTCTGCTTCTAACTTCTCCTTTCTTGCCTTAGCTTTTTCGTATCGCCTATTAATTGAATCGGAATTATTTGAGTTTTTTAGGCTATCACTTCTGTTACCTAATTCTGAACTTATTGAGTCTTTTGGCAAATTAAAATGAGGATCAAAACTAGTGTCAATATCTATGTTTTTTTTAGCTTCTAATTCTGCTAATTCTTTATCAATATTTGTAATTTCAGCATCTAACAAAGCTCGTTTTTTGTTTAATTCCTCTTCTTGTTTGTTTTTTAAATCAAAATCACGTTTCCTCATTTGATCAAGTTTTTTACGCTCATTCAATTCTTTGAGTAATCCGTCAAGCAATTGTCGTTTAAATGTTTGAGCATCAAAGTTCAAACTAAATGAGTTTGAATTGTACAGAGAATTATTTTCAGTGGTATAATATATATCTGTGGTAAATGGCAAGCCCATAATTGTGAGTTTTGGACTCATCCATAAACGGGTGTAAAATAACTCATTCATTGCTAATGGGTTTTGAGCATTTGCTCCAAATGTCTCAATTGTGACGTTTCCACTAACTGAAAATGACTTATTAAAGTTGTTTAAATACTTTACTTTAGGTGTATTGAATTTCAAATCAGAAAACTTTTTGTCTGTTTTATTGCTACGTTTGTCTGTTTTAGAAATTGAGTCAGTTTTATTGAAAGTCGAGTCAGTTTTTAAATTCTGAGAACTGTCATTCAAAGTATATCCTACAGAATCGACCTGTGCTTCTGCATAAATTGTGCATAATGCAAGAAGAGAGAATGCGATTATTTTATATTGAATTAACATTATTTTTCCATCATGCTAAATTACAGCACTTTTACTATTGCAAATATGAAATAAAAACTTGTGCTTTGTACTCTAAAATTTTTTTATGTCGAAATTTATTAACGCAGTAAGTGAATTAATCAGTAAAAACACAAATAACATTAAAATAATTGAAATATGATGCTAATAAAATCAATGCCTAGACAAAGATTATGTCTATTTTTAACAACACTATTTTTAGCGTTGTTTTTTTCTTTGAATATTTCGGCACAAATTCAAGTTAATTTACGACCAATCAACCCTTTTCACTTCACTCCTGAGCATAGCTGGGAAATGGATGTGATAAGCATGGAAGAAAAAAGTTTTAGAGTTAAAGTTTTTGCACAAATTTTTACGAAAAACCATCAACTAATTGCAGACTTAGAAAGTGATGTTTTAATGATTAATAATGGGATGAATAGTTTTAACTCTTTAACTACCCAAACTCAACGAATAAACTTTAGTATGGCTGATTATGGAAACCTAATTAGCACTATTGGGAAATTCCCTTCAGGCGAATACATAGTTTGTATAAAATTCCAATGCTTAACACCTGATTGTGATGGAGCTGGATCAGAGGCATTACCTTTAGAACCCAATTTATGTAGAGATGTTAAGGTGGAACTTCCAACTCCATTAATACTCGCATCCCCATTTGACAAATCAGAAATTGAAGAAAAAAGACCCATGTTCACTTGGATTCCTCCCATGCCAATTGGAGGCATGTTGGAATTGAGGTATGTTTATACACTTACTGAAAGAAGAGAAGGGCAGAGCAATATAGATGCTATTAGAAGAAACAGGCCCATAATTCAAGACCAATTTGTTGAAAGACCTAGTTTGTTTTATCCTCTTGATATTGAAGAGTTAGAATATGAAAAAGATTATGTTTGGCAAGTGGAAGCATGGTACGGGAATGTGTATATAGCGACTTCTGAAGTGTGGGAGTTTAAGTTAAAGGAGGAGGATAGTATAATTGAAATCATAAATTATTCTCAATCATTCATTGAAATTGCAAAACAAGACGGTAGTTCTTTCTACAACATAGCTGAAGAACTTAAGATTAGATATAATTCAAGGATTAATTCAGAGATACTTGGCTGCACAATTAAGGACGAAAATGGAAACCAAATAGGTTCTGTAATAAATCTCAACACAGTCGTTGGGGACAATAGATTTTCAATCAACTTAAAAGATGTTAATGGAATTAAAAATGGAAAAACCTATTCCATAGAATTTAAGAGTAATAATGGGAAAATCTTTAAATTCAGTATCGTTTATTATGATTTAAAAAAGGTAGAAGGTGCTGAAATTATAAGGAAAAGAAAAAGTGAAATTGAAGAGAATGATTCAAAATAAACAGACAATGTCAAGCAAACTCACATCTCAAAAGTTATTAATTCTAGTGATTATTCTAACAGGAATATCGCTATTTATCAGTTTGTTTTTACTAATAAGTAACTCTAGTAATTCAAAAATCGGGTATGTAAAAATAGAACAAGTTTACGAAGAATTTGATTTGAAGAAACAATTGAGTAGTCAATTAAGTAGTCTTCAGATTAAGAGAAAAAACGAAATGGATAGTCTTGGGCTTAAAATCAAGATGTTAGAAAGTCAACTTAAAAACCAAAATAAACCTAGTGAATCAGAGGTGACATTTTATAAGCAATTGCTTGACGAGTATGAAATACGTTCAGATCAATACAATGAAGAAGAGACAAGAATCAGTAGTACATTTAATGAGCAAATAGTGAATCAAATCAACAGATATATAAAAGAATATGCAATAATGAATAACTATAGCATTATTCATGGAACTGATGGTAACGGGAATATTATGTATGCAGAAGAAGACCTAGATGTAACAAACAAAGTAATTCAATACATCAATAAAAAACATGCAGGGTTTAATTAACATATTGTCATTAAAGTTTGTGTTTTCAATTTACTCAGTACTACTGCTAATAAGTGCTTGCACCAAATCTATGCCCCCTAAAGAATTTGTTAATTGGATTGAAGATGAAGAAAATGGCTATAGACAAAGTGTAGATGCAGGAGATATAAAAATCACCCTGCAAGAGCGACCTTTAAAATATCGAATATGTATTGAAAATCAAGGTGAAATTAATAATGCAATAATTTCGGAGTCTAAAGAAGAGGATGAACCGCTTTTACATTTTCATTTTATTCTAAGACCCAGTAAAGTAGAAACTCCATTTCTAATGTTCAGAGCAAATGATGAAGCAGAATACTTTGAACGATTGAGATATTACACATCAGAAGTAGAAAATGATATTATGCTAGTTTCAGAAAGCGATACTCTTTACCCTGTCTTGTGTCATTTTGAGCGTAATTATCATGTAGCCCCTTATAACGTTATAACATTCGCTTTTGAAAATCATGAGAGCATTGCTGATAATTATAGGGTTATTTTTAATGACCAAATATTTAATCAAGGTCCTATTTCATTCAAGATAGATAATAACAAAAAAATTCCAAAACTCAAACCTTCAAAATAAAATCTATGACTAAATTTATTGAATCAAGAAAGGCAAAGTTTATAGCTGTGTTTATGGCTTTTAATATGCTATTAGAAATGATAGCACCTGTTCTAGCATTTGGATTGACGGGTGGGCCAAGTCAACCTGAAGTTGACAGCTTTGAACCAGTTGGAACTACACAAATGGTGGATTTGTTTAGTGGGGATTTTAACTATAATATTCCTCTTTTTGACTTAGGAGGCTATCCTATAAACATTGCTTATCATGGAGGCATTGGAATGGAACAAGAAGCGAGTTGGGTTGGATTAGGGTGGAATATTAACCCAGGAGCAATTACAAGGTCAATGAGAGGAATACCTGATGATTTTAATGGAGATGAAATACAAAAAAGATATAAAGTACAGAATAATGTTACATTAGGTGCAGATGTTACAACAGTATTTGAAATATTTGGTTTTGATAAAAAGAAAAAAGAAATGGATCAAGATGCATTAGATACTGACACCTCTGTTACTAAAACATTAAATAAAGGCTTATTAAGTCTAAGTCTTGGGGTATATCATAATTCATATAAAGGTTATGGTATAAATTTCAATATAGGGTTAGAAATGTCAAAAGAACAAACCACCTCAAGTACCAATTACTATAAATCTCCAGATGATGGAAAAGATGTACAAGTTTTAAATACTGAAAAAGTAAAAAAAATTAGTGGAGGATTTAAATTAGGGTTTGATTCTCAAAATGGAGTGGACATTTCTGCATCACTAAGTAAGCCTAAAAAAAACAAATATATGGATGGAGAATTTGGATTAAATTTCAGCCATAACTCAATAGGCGGTTTAAAAAGTCTTCAATTTGGCGTTAGTAATCTCAATAAATTACGATCCAAAGAAAGCAATCAAAATAAATCATCAAAACGAATTGGTAATTTTGGAGTACCAATACCAATTAGTAAAAGCACTTATATCCCAAGTGCTAGTGCAAACACAACAAATTATAGTTACGCAGTAGATTTTGCTATTGGTTCGGAAACTTGGGGTGCTTTCAAATCAGGGAGAATTAATGCCTATTATAATAAAACAGAAACAAAGTTAAACGAAAGCTATAAGTCTTATGGTTTTCTTCATGAATCAGCTGCCGGAGACAATTCTCTTACAGACTTTAACAGAGAAAAAGATGGAGCTTATACACAAGAAATGAGTCACTTGCCTCTTAGTTTTTCAACTTATGACATATATAACGTTGCAGGCCAAGGAACATGGGGGATGTATAGACCTCACAGAAATAACCTTGGCAATAAGAAAGAACCTGAATTTACCTCTAAAACAGGTGGTGGAGTTGGGTTAAACTTAAGTTTAGACTTAGGTTTAGGGCAAGTTACAAAGTTTGGTGCAAAGCTTGGAATAAATAATAATTCAGGGAAGTTTACATCATGGAATAGCAAAGATAATAATGAAGCTGCAAAATTATTTAACTATAATAAAAACACCGATAATAAATTGTTCGAAGAGGTCTATTTCAAAGGTGGAGGAGAATTAACACCAAGTGATGAAAATTTTTATCAGCAATTTGGGTGGGATCAACCCGTTAAATTTAAACTAGAAATTAACAGTCTTTTTGCACCTAAAGCAGGAAATTTTGCAAAACTTCATGACAGTGTAGTGAGAAAAGATGGTGGGGTTACAAAACCATTAGCACTAAAAGCCAATGGCAGGCAAATTCGCTCGAACGTAATGACCTATTTAACAGCAAAAGAAGCTTCTACTGATGGAATTTCATTGGAATCAACAATAAAATCATATCCCCTTAATTCTTCGTGGATTACTGGCAACTCAGAAATGGCTTACAGCCAAAGCTCTCACCCTTCATTTTTTAATAGAGTTACTACTTCAAGAAAGGAGCATCATATTTCAGAAATTAAGCATTTTTCACCAGACGGGACACAGTATGTGTATGGAATTCCCGCATATAATAATCTTCAAAGGGAAAGAACATTCAGTGTGAAAAGAGCTGATATAAATGATGTAAATACAGGTTTAATTTCGTTTTCAGAAACTGATGATAGTCCAAGCAATGATCAAGGCATACAAAAAATGTATTCTTCTACTGAAATTCCACCATTTGCACATTCTTATCTCTTAACAGGTGTTCTATCTCCCGATTATATAGACCTAACTGGAGACGGTATTACAGATGATGATTTAGGGACAGCTGTGAAATTTAATTATACAAAATACACCAACTCTTACAAGTGGAGGACTCCTTATTCCCATGCTAGACTTAGTGAAGGTTTGAAATCAGACAATTATGACCAAGTAGGTTCATATGTATATGGAGAAAAAGAGTTGTGGTACGTTCATTCAATAGTATCAAAAACACATATTGCTGAATTTAAACTTTCACCAAGAAATGATGGAATTGGCACAAATGGAACATTAGGAGGGAAAGACAATGATGCAATTAGTAATAAAAACTGTCAATTAAAGTTAGATAGCATTGTTATTTACAGCAAGTTTGATCGTGTTAAAAATGGTGACAAAGCGGTTCCTGTAAAAACCATTGTTTTTGTATATGACTATTCCTTGTGTAAAGGAATTCCTAACTCAATTAATGCTGGAGAACTAGAAGAATATGAAGAGAGTGGAAAACTAACGCTTAAAGAAATCTATTTTACCTATGGTAAATCTGGTAAAGGAAAGCTTAGTCCTTATAAATTTACCTACAGCAATACAAACCCTGACTATGACTTAACAAAAGTTGACAGATGGGGAAACTATGCGGAGTCTGATGGTAAATCTTTAATGGTAGATTTTCCTTTTGTTAGACAAGATGAAAGTGGTGTAACAAATATGGATTCATTTTCATCTGCTTGGTGTTTAAATAAGGTGCAATTGCCATCTGGGGGCTTAATAAAAATAGAATATGAGAGTGATGATTATGCATATGTTCAGGACAAAAAAGCCATGCAGATGTTCAAGATAGTTGCTTGTGGAAATTCAAAAAACATAGATCCAACTACTCAGTACAAAAACACTTTATATGATGGCTCAACAGAAAATGAATATTTATTTTTTAAATTAAATAAACCAATTACAGGGGGTAATGCCAAAGAAATTATTAAACAACAATACCTAACTGATGAAAATGGCAAAATGCTCAAGGAACTTTATTTTAATTTTCATACAAACCTCTCAATGAACACTGGAGGGACAGTAAGTGGCGAAAATTACGAATATGTATCTGGATATGTTGAAATAGACCCTGAAGAATATGGTGTTTCTATTCATTCTGGTTATGGGTATATTAAAGTCACTAAAATCAGTCAAGGTGATGCTGGAATTACAAAAATAAACCCCATTACAAAAATGATTTGGCAAGATGCATTATTAGACAAACGGCATTTAGTTTTTAAAGGATCTACAACTACAGGGGACGGAGCGAGTGCAATTAGAGGATTACTCGGAACTTTCCCACAATTGTTAAATATTATAACTGGTCCATACCAATATTTAAGATGGAATAAGGTAGGTAAATATTTCAAACTT
Source organism: Bacteroidota bacterium (assembly GCA_023957335.1). Lineage (NCBI taxonomy): Bacteria > Pseudomonadati > Bacteroidota > Bacteroidota bacterium. The sequence continues at coordinate 170,232 of JAMLHC010000002.1, forward strand.
GATGATTCTTGGGTTCGATTATACAATCCTTATGAAATGAAAAAAGGAGGAGGAGCTAGAGTGAAACAGATTCTGATAAATGATAATTGGGCAAATATGGACTCTGAACAAAAGAGCACTGAATATGGTCAAAAGTTTGAATATAAACAATTGGATAATTCCTATAACAAAACTGAGTCTTCATCTGGGGTTGCTTCTTATGAGCCTTTGGTAGGAGCAGAAGAAAACCCATTTAGAGAACCTGTCAGATATGACGAAAATGTAAGAATGGGGCCAGACAAATTGTTATTTCAAAATAAACCTTTTGGAGAAACTGTTTTACCACCTGCATCTGTTGGCTATTCAAGTGTAATTGTAACCAATATTGCAAAAAATAAAACACAGGGTACTGCTACTGGATATACAGTTAACGAATTCTACACTTCAAAAGATTATCCCGTTTTTATAGAAAATACAGATTTAACATATAAAGACAATAGCAAAGGCAAGGTTGGAGATATTTTAACAGGTCTATTCTCTTACTTTAAAGCAGATTATTCTGCTGTATCACAAGGTTATGTCATTAAAATGAATGATATGCATGGTAAACCAAAGTCTGTAAAAGTATATGGAGAGATGAATAATGGTACAGACTTAATATCAGGCACAGAATACTTATACAAAGAATTAGAAAGAGGAAAATTAGCTAATACTGTTAAAGTTTTAACAACAACTGGAGCTGTGAAAGAAAGAATGTTGGGTGTTGAGATGGATATTTCATTAGATAATCGCCACTCATTTTCAAGAAGCATAAACGGGGGAATATCTTTTGATATTGATGGTGTATTCCCTATTTTATTTATACCTGTTCCATTTATTGGTGTCAGTTACTCGCAAATGAATACTGGTTTTTATTCTTCAGTAATTACTAAAGTAATACAACAATATGGCATACTAGAAAAAACGATTGCTTATGATTATGGTTCACAAGTTACAACTCACAACCATTTATGGGATGAGCAAACAGGAAATGTATTACTTACCTCGGTGACGAATGAGTTTGAGGATGATATTTACAACTTCTCATATCCTGCGCATTTTGCTTATGACAGAATGGGGCCTGCGTATAAAAATATTGATTATGTTACAGATATAGTTACAAACTCATCTGGTAAGGCAACAGTTTCTTTCAACCCATTTGTAGCAGGAGATGAATTGTATATGGTTAATAATACTAATTCTTCTGATATTAGGAAGGGATGGGTTTTAAAAACATCAACTGATATGGTTCAAGTAATTGATAGGTCTGGTGATCCTATAACAGGGAATTACAAAGTTAAAATAATTCGTTCTGGAAGAAGAAATTTAAGCGCGACTCCTGTTGGAAGTATTGCAACGATGTATAATCCTATGCCAACAGGTCCTGACACAACATTAACTTTAGACAGCAATATTATCCAATCTGCTGCAACTACTTTCAGTGATGAATGGCAGGGATACTGCGACTTGATTAGTTATAAAAAATCAATAGTAGTTTGTGATACGTATGATTTCACGTCAATGTTTTACCCTTTTTTAAGACAAAGTGTGAAAGACTATGGATTGTTTGCAAGTGGATGTGGATGTAGTTGGGATACATTAGAAATCTATTACGATGAATTGTTTGGAGATCCTCCATTTGGAAACCCATTAGTAAAGTGGTATAAACATCTAAATTACTTTAATTGGAGCCAGTATGATTCAGATGATGTACTGAAAGATTATTATAAGCAAATTTTAACAGATAACGATGTTGATACAAATCTTGTGAACTGGGACAGTACCTATCTCATGTATGGGTACATGAGTGGTTATAGGCTAGTAATTCAATTTGAAAATACAGAAAACCATATTAGTTTAAAGTTGCCAATTTGTAAGTATTTTGGAGAACATGAAAGTTCTACAGAATGCAGTGATATTATTGCAGATGCAGATTCATTGTCTGCTAAAATATACGCAGGAAATCCAGAGGGTGCTGGTTATGAGGCTTTTGACTATGTATATGTTTTTAAAGATGGAGATTCCTGCAAATATTATATGTCAGATATCTATTACAACAGTGTTTGCCAAACTATAAAATGCAATGATGCTTATTATTGTGAATATGCTTTAGGTGAAACAGTAAATCCTTTTATAAATGGAATGAGAGGAACTTGGAGACCTAAATCTTCTTATGCAATAGTTTCGGACAGAAAATACACTTACAAAGGCGATACTACAGACATTAGGCATGATGGATTAATTAAAGGATACATACCATTTTGGAAATTTGATGTAACTGGAATTTTAGATACCAATGTTCATATGCTTCAGAAGTGGGTTGAATCCAATCAAATAACCTCTTTCTCGCCTGAAGGGAATGAACTAGAAGAGAAAAATGCTCTTGGGATTTTTTCTGCTCAATTGTTTGGATACTCAAATACACTTGTAACAGCTGTCGCAGCAAATGCAAGGCATAGGCAAATTGCTTTTGAAAATTTCGAAGACTATAGTTTCCCTTATATTGGGTGTAGAAATAATGGGCATTGGGACTTTAGAAAGGATTTAGTTTTTGTTAACCAACAAGTAAATATTAGCGGTATTTATGATGTGCAAATGTCTTATTCAAATATTGACAACTACCCCGCACTTATTGGAGAAATAGAAAGTGATGCATTTATTGCAGACAGCATTAGCCATACAGGATTACATAGCATGGCTATTCGCCCAACTAAAACTCATTCAGTTACAAGACTCATTGACTTTTCAGGACTTGAAGTAGAAGAAGCAACAGATACATCATTATTTAGAATAGACAGCTACAACAAATGTATTAGTGCTTTTGCTCCAGACACAGGCTATTCCTATGTTGTTTCTGGATGGGTGCATGAAGCCTTAACAGACTTAAATAGTGTGAACACTTTTGCAAACTCAAAAATTAAAGTGGAATTACTTAATGGACTAAGCGTTGTTCAATCTTTTGACTTTACTCCAGAAGGAAGAATTATTGAAGGCTGGCAACGTATTTTCGGAACTTTTAAAATACCAGGGAATTTAGATATTGATAACATTAGAGTGACTCTTCTTAATGATGGTGAAGTTATTTCATACTTTGATGATATTAGAATCCATCCAATTAACAGTAGCATGGTTAGTTATGTATACCACCCAGTGCATTTAAAAATAATGGCAGAATTAGACGACAACAATTTTGCTACTTTATATGAGTATGACGATGAAGGTTCTTTAATCAGGATTAAAAAGGAAACGGAAAAAGGAATACTAACTATTCAAGAATCTAGAAAGTCAGTAAAAAAAATACAGTAAGAACCATGAAGAAAGTAATTATTAATTTTTGGACAGCCTTTTTACTTGTTTTTCTTGTATCAGCAGATTGGAAGGATGAAGTTAAAACAATTAGAAACAAGTATGCAAATGCAAATACTATTGAATTAGAGATGCAAATAAGCTTGAAGGATGCACAAAATAAAACATATGAGAACTTCACTTCAAAAATTGTAAAATCTGCTCAAAACTTTTACTACAAGGGAATTGACTATGAAGTTATAGCAAACCCTAATGAGAAAATAATGATTATGAAAGAAGACAAACAAATTTATGTTTTTCCAGGACCACCTGAGGAACTAGATAATGAACATGAAAAATGGCTTCTGATTTTAGATTCATTTCACCTCTATTCAGAGACAGATATTGAATACACTTCTGGAGAAAGTGGAATTAAAACAATTTCATTTACACCAGTTAAAAGCAAGTATTCAAAAATGCAAATAGAATATTCTGTAGCCCTTTCTGAAATTAATAAAGTTAGAATGTTTTTGAAACAAACGATAGAAGATAAAAAAAGCAGAAACCTTGAAAATCCTTTTGTAGAAATTGAATACAAAAAACAGAAGTTAAATCAAAGGGTTTCTACTAGCTTGTTTATGGTGAGTAAATATGTAACAAAAAAAGGTGATACATATCAATTAACTGAGAATTATAAAACCTATAATCTTTATGTACACCCCAAAAGAACTGAAATTAAAAACTAACCCCCTTTTATAATCCACACTTAAAAATTTGCTTATGAAAAAGATGAATTACCCCGCTATTTTTCGCATGTTAGCATTGTTTTTTCTGTCATGTATTATGCAACAGACCTTTGCTCAAAATGAAGTTTCAATCTATAGTGAGATAAACTATGGGGAAGAAATTACAGACCTGAGCAATCCCTATTTTTGCAGGAATGTAGTAGATGACAAATATGTCCAAATCAGTACTGGCACAAGCTGGTCTTTAGACTACAAACACATTTGGGTAAAAAACAGGGCTATCTTAGGGGTAAGAGATAGCTTGTCTAGTGTGGATGCTTGGCATTATGCTTTTGATTTAGAAGTGGTGGGGTTTGATACTGATGATGATAGCACAATAAATTATGTGACATTGGATATTAGCTACGATCCAGCTAGTACACATGCATATAAAGATAAGCACATGTTCGAGATTGAGGGGTATCATAAATTTGGAGTTAGAATTATTGCAATAAGAGACAGTTTGGATAATGGAGACCCAGTAACTCTAATAGATTTGAAAAGGAACTTTTTTATTGAGTCTGAAATAGAAACTTATAGGTATTTTAAAGCAGATTACTCAACTCCTGTTACATCGCTTACACATGGAATAGTTAATAATGTAATAACAATTAGTTGGACTTTAACAGGCGAAAGCAACCCTAACCAATATGAGCTTGAATGGACATTCGTAGACACTTGTGGAAGAGAAGAGTCTGAAATTGAATATGATTTTAAATACAATAGTAGTAGGGTTCTACTAAGTGAAAAAAACTATAGTTTTAGTATGGTCTATGATGGTGGAGTCTTACTATACAGAGTAAGAAGGGTTAGACCTGATTCAGTAGAATTTAAGCATTATAAATACAGTCAGTGGTATCCCAACAAGCCCGACCACGGTATTTTAACAGATTGGGGTGGTTCTAACAAAGTGTATATGGACATTCATACTAATGGTTCCAAAAACTGGCAATTCAGTATGAGTTTTGCAGAAGAGGGATTACAAAAAGAAGTTGTAAACTATTTTGACGGAAGTCTAAAACGTAGACAAGGTGCAACCTATTTAAATAGTGAAAACTTGGTTCTGATAGATGAAAGTATTTATGATTATCATGGAAGAGAAGCTATAACAGTTTTACCAGCCCCAGGAGACAGTTCGTATTTGTCTTTTCATCCGAGATTCAATGTTAATGAAACGGGAAATCCCTATGGGTCATCGGATTTTGATTCAATAATTACAACAGGAGGAATCTGCGAAAGAATTGCGCCACCTATGGGAACCCAAAGCGGAGCATCCAGATATTACTCTCCTGATAATGAAGATACAACAGGGAAAAATAGATTTATTCCGAATGCATTCGGGTATCCTTTTGCTCATACCGAATATATGCAAGATGGAACTGGCAGAATTCGCAGACAAGGTGGAGTGGGTATAAGCCACCAGTTGGGAAGTAATCATGAAACTCGCTATTACTATGGTAAACCTGACCAAGAATTATTGGATAGGTTGTTTGGAAGTGAAGCAGGTTATAATAAACATTATAAAAGGAATGTAGTGCAAGATCCAAATGGACAAATGAGTATTTCACTTATTGACCAACATGGTAGGGTTATAGCCACCTCCTTGGCGGGCGGAGTTCCTGGTCTTGTTGATACTGTGGGGAGTTTTGAAAATGTTCGAGAAAAGGTTATTCATCTTACAGGGGATAATAAAATCTTAGACAATAAAAGCATTGTGCTCTCCTACCCTTTTACTGTTGTTTCTGAAGGTATTCATAAGTTTTTATATAATGTTGAAACACCTGGGTTCGTATTTGGTTGTTTAGGATTAGACACCTGTTTTGGTTGTGTTTATGATTTAAGTTTTACAATAACTGACGAATGTAATACTCCTGTAGTTTCCTTTACAAAGAAAATTGGAACATTGGATGAGTTATGCAATTTTGAGTTTGATTTAAGTTTACAAGATTTAATTGTTGCCGAAGCATATGATGAATTATATGACGAAGAATTTGAACTTATAAATGGAGATTCAATTCAATTTTATTTGAATATAGGAAGTTATAAGTTGCAAAAAACACTTACTGTAAATACTGACAGTGTACAATACATGTTTGAAGAATGGATGTCTAGAGATACGTGTGTTAAAACTCGTGAAGATTTCTACACACAATACTATAATGAAATAGATTTTAGTGGTTGTTGTGATACCTGTGAGCAAGAAATGGATTTTTGTGAGTCTTTTCGTATGGGTATGGAGCAAGACCTGATGCCAGGTGGACAATATTTTACTTATAGTGAAACCGAAGATGGAGTATTGTCATTGCCTGACTCAACATCAATTTTATATTTAAATTTAGATCGAGCAGTTCGCTATTATGCATTACTTCCTACTGGAAGTTTTAAAAATGCAAATGGTGTTGCAGATACTGTTGATATTAATGGAAATCGGTATCTTCCGCAACAAATTGATTTTGACGATTTTATAAAACACTGGAAGCCTTCTTGGACAGATGCACTAATTGAACTACACCCAGAATATTGCAATTATAAATTTTGTGTTGATTCATTATCTGCTGTCAATGCATATGAAGAATTGATGTATAAAACTAATAGCTATGATTCTGCTGTTGCAAGAGGCTTGCTTAATCCACTTGATAATAGAGCAAACTACGGGTATGCCAACTTGGACCCTTTATATTTCAATGGTTCTTCAATTAATGCAAGAGGAACTGCCATGCGTGATTCTATGTGGGAGTTCCCTGTGGACGGTGCTGTGTTTCCTATTGTAGGCGTTCAGGGAGATGACTATAGCATTGATATTTGGACTTTATCAGCTTCATTAGCTTATTGTTCTCCTTTTGAAGATGACCCTTATCAAATGGGAGCATGTATGCTGGCTTGGAGAGACACAACAGTTAAGAATGATTTGTTTAACAATAGAGAGTTTAGAGATTTATATTGGCAAAAATTCAGAGGATTATATCTAAGTAAGCGAAGGATAGACCTTGAAAACAAGATGCTAAATGACAAAGGCGAGTATTACAATGAAACGTATAAAAACTGTATCACAGGTGTTGGCTTATATGGAGATTACGTTAATAAAGTACCTCGTTTTCCAATGAACAGTTATGTTAATAAAATGAAGCCTGTTGCTGCAACAGAAACTGGAATGAATAATTTGAGGACTGAAATTTTAGACTCTATGAAAAAACATCAGGGTTGTGAAGGTTATTTGCCTATGTGGGAAGAACAATTGTCTAACTGCCCTGGTATTTCTCCTTTAATTATGGATACTCTTCTTGGAGACTTGTTGCGAATTTGTAAAGGTGCGTCAATAGGCGACCCAGACAGACCTCAATTCTTAGGAGGAAAAAAGTCGCAAGGAATCTATTTTGAAGTTGGAGGACCAAACACTTTTGAAGAAGTGATGATAGAACATTTAGGCTCTGAATATAAGAGTGCATATTGTAATTTGGATTTGTTGGGATTGCCTATGGATAGCGGACATAACTACCTTGAAGATAAAAGCTTTGGCAAAATATCTGATTGTCAGTGCAGGCAATTGGAAGAAGAAAAGGATTCGTTTTTTACTTGTGAATCTGAGTATATCTGGGATGAACAGCTGGCAAATACACTATTAAGTTTTTTTCAAGATTTAGCATATGACAGTTTACTAAGGACTAATGCTGCATCACATTCTTCTCCGATTACATTAAATACATCCTTAACAACACAAACCAGCTTTACTGATTTATTTGGTACTACTATGGGATTTGTTCTAAACGATGTAAAATACAGTACTTCTGGAAGCCCATTACCATCTAATGAACTTGCATTACACATTCCTGAAGTGCCGAAGAATACAGAAAACAACAACGGTTTTAAATGCAACTTTAGACTGTTTTTAAAAGGCGGGGCAGTTTTTGGAACAAACCCAATTTCACAAATTGATAGTATAAGACCGTCATTAGATGGGCATGACTTTGATTTATATGTTCAGTTTATGGGAGTTAGCAGAAGAGTGGGAGTAAATAGCACTTGTTTTAAACCGAGTGTACTTTGCAATAAAAACTCTGATTTAATCAAGGCAGCATTTCTTAGATATTTTAACAGAAAATATAATAGCAATCTTAATATAGAAGATTATGAATATTACAATTCAGTATGTAGTGGACCAGGGCCAGATAGCGATTGCTCTCCTGGGCCAACATTAAAAGACTTGGAAATGATTGCTATGTTAAATGAAAAAATTCCTTCACTAGGTCTTACTTCAGGTTCTGCAGATTATAAATGTTCAACAAATGAAACAGATTATTTAGTTAGCTTAAGTTCGTATCGTGCATCTTTTTTTGATGAATATCATAAATATCACAATTTTTGGTGGGAATCTCCAATATTAGATATTGATGATGCTCCAATTAATAACACTTATGACGACCCATGGTTTGCTGGCAAAGGTTATATTGGAGCGATATGCTATCCTGAATTTGATACAATAATTCATTGTGAAATTACATTTGGTGATCCTTTTGGTGAGCTAGCAAGCGTTGGAGGATTTACGGGAATCACTTCTTTTACAGGAATAGAATATGACTATAAACTAGGTCAATATTTAGTAACCGCAACAAATGGAGGAAGTTCCGCAAGACTTACTTATAACTCTTGTTATTCAGGCTGTAAAACCCCACCTTTATCAACTTTGCATCCAATAGAAGGATTAGGAGAAACAACAGCTTCTTATTCATATAAAGAACAACAATTATATGCTCTTTATTCTTTCTTAAACAAGATGGCTGAAAATGATTCGTTAGCAAAACCCCAAATTTATGAAATACCACCAATTACAATAAAAACTAAACGACCTTTTAACCCATTACGGATTCCTGGAATATACAATGATGAACCTCCTCATGATGAAGTTGAAGACGGTTGGTTTATAGAACAACCCCTATATGCTCCAATAATAGTAGCGAGTGGAGGATCGGAGTATCGTGCTGAAGCAGGACATGGAACAGGGTTTGTTGATAGTATGCTTATTGCCTATATTGGTGAAGACTTGAATGATGACACAAAACCTCGTTGCCAATGGAATTTACGTAAAACGGGTAATGGTAATAATTACATGTACTTTTCTGAAATTGAGTTTTTCTATGATTTGAAACCTGATAATGAAATGATGAAAAAACTCATTATGGCAGGGAATGTTAAGGAAGCAGGTTATCATTTTATTATCAAAGCAGGAAAAGAAGTTGGAGTAGGTGATACCACTTGGATAGAATTAAGGGGTTGGAATACTTGTATGCCTTTGTTTGATTTGGAAGCAAGAGATTTTGTTGGAATGATGGTGCAGGCTTTGCCTAGCGGATTTGGAAACGGATGTGAGTGTTTGACTTGTCCTCAGGTTCAGGAACATGTTGATTCCCTTTTTAAAGAATATCCTGATTTGCAATATAATCATCCAAATTATGCTAGTGTGTTGACTACATTCTTGAATAAACACTTGAATACAAATCTGAGTTTTGCTGAATACCAAACTTTTATGGAGGGTTGTGGGATGTTTAGTAGAATTGATTTACGTTCTAGTACTTGTGATTACAGAATTAGTGTTGCTTCTGGGTCGGATTGTGTAGCGCATTTGGACACTCAGTTACGGCATTTGTATGTTCAAACTTCTGAAGCATTGATGTATAGCAAAACAAAGGTGAGTGCAGACAGTATTGTCTATTGCATTGACTTGAGTATGTTTGATGCTACAGGAAGGTTGTGGGCTGCCGATACATTGGAAATGATTTTAGCAGAAACAGGAAATTGCAGTGGAGCAAATAATCAGGAGGATTTTGTGGGTACTTTTAGTAGGTTGTTAATCTTGACACAAACTGAACCAGCCTGCGATGGTAGAACACTGTCGGAAGTAGTGACTAACCAATCCTATAGTGACAGTATTTCAATAACTTCGTATTATAGTCTAGAATGGCTTAATTATTTGAATGATAAAGATACTGGATATTATTACCAGTGGAATCATGCAGAGTTGAGTTTTGCTAAGAGAGCTGATTTTGCGGATACTCTACAAGTGTGGGCATTGGCTTGTGATGATGTGCAGGAATTAGTGTTTCCTTTCCACAAGAGTGGTTATGCAGAAGGGTTTGCAGAATATGGAATTTGTAGAATTGTGGAAGAAGATACTTTCTGTAATGACTGTGAAGAGATAAGGCATGAATTAATAAAGTACCAATATGCTTTAGGAACACCATCGAATGAAAGCCCATTAAGGTATTGGACAAGTAAAGATATACGAAAAGTTTTAAAGGATAGCTTGAATGCTGACTATAGGGTTGTATTTGAGAATGATGGTTGTCAAAATTGCCCTGATAAGAAGTTGTTTGTTTGTGAGCAATTGAGCGAGGGTGGAAATGCTTTTGCAACACTTCTAAATAACTTATTAGCAGATGGGAATCTTTTTGAAAATCATGACTTGACATCAGATACGGCATTGTTGCGAAAGATGAATTTTACTGGAGCATTTAATAGTCCACAATTACTGTTTAGTTCTAATATGTCTATTGATACTATTGGAGAATCTCCTGGGTGGGTTTTTGATACATTAGCTAGTTTATGGAATCTACAAATTAAGTTTAACCAAAAAACCACTTTGAAGTTTAGTATTGTACTTGAAGGAGATGGAACTAGTTTTAGTGATATTAAAAGAATATTAAGTCTTAAACCTAAGGCAAATAACGGTGAAGTATATAGTTTTGAGCTGGTATTATTAACAGAAAACGATGTTTTAAATGCCATTGGAGAAAGCAATGGTTTGGTGATGAGCAATTGTTGTGAATATAGAGAGTTGTTGTTGTGCCCAAAAACTATGAGCAGAGAAGGTTTGTACCCTGTTGCTAAACCTTGCAAAGCTGATGAAATTGCCAATGCTTGGGAACAGTCTGGAATTATGTACTTACAATATAAAGATTCCTTGCGCAGAGATTTTAAGAATAAGTATGTGGAACACTGTCTGAACAATGCTAGTGAAAATGCATTGATGAAATACCGTGAACAACAGTATCATTATACTCTCTATCATTATGATTTGGCGGGCAACCTTATTAAAACTGTACCTCCAGGGGGTGTTGAATATTTGGATATGAATGCATTGAGAACGGATAGTATTGCAGATGCCAGAGATGATTATGATAAGGATTTGCATGTTTTCACTAAACACGGATTGGCAAGTTTGTATGAGTACAACAGTTTGAACCAACCTGTGTGGCAAGCCACTCCTGATGGGGGTGTAAGTAAGTTTTGGTATGACCGTTTGGGCAGGTTGGTGGTGAGCCAAAATGCAAAGCAGAAGCTGTTAGGCGATGTGTATAGCTATACTGTGTATGACAGTCTAGGCAGAATTAGAGAGGTGGGTGAAATAACGGGAGATGCGATAAATGAAGTGAGTTTGCGAGCGGAAGACGGATATGAGGAGTATTATATGGGGTGGGTTGATGCAGGCTTAAAAACCCAGATTACGCGCACTTGGTATGATGCACCCATGAGCGAAGATATTGATGATGCGTTTGGAGTGGCAGGACAACAGTATTTGAGAAATAGGGTGAGCAGTACAGCTTATTTTGAATATGCTCCTACAGGTGAATGGGAAACTGAGTTTACTCGCGCTACTCACTACAGCTATGATATTCATGGAAATGTGCATACATTAATTCAGGATTTGCCAGAGTTGGCAAGTGTGGGTCATAGGTTTAAGTATGTGAGGTATGACTATGATTTGGTAAGTGGGAATGTGAAGCGAGTGAGGTATCAAGAGAATGCAGGCGATGCTTTTTACCACCGCTATGAATATGATGCAGACAATCGTCTTGTGTTGACAGAAACGAGTTTGGATGAACGTATTTGGGATAGGGATGCAGAGTATGAGTACTATTTGCATGGACCATTAGCGAGGGTGTTGATTGGAGAAAAAATGGTTCAAGGGGTGGATTATGCTTATTCGCTACATGGTTGGTTGAAAGGTGTGAACTCTGTGAGTTTGAATGCGAATAGGGATATGGGAAGAGATGGTGTAAGTGGAGGAAGAAGGTATGTTGCACGGGATGCGTTTGGCTTTGCGTTGAACTATTACTATGATGCAAATAGTGAGGCAGACTATGAAGCAATTGCACCAGGTGCGAACTGGAATGGAGGAAGGTTGGAAACACAACTGACAAGCGGAGCTAACCAACTTTTTAATGGAAACATAAACAGTATGGTTACAAGTGTTACTCCATTTATGGAAGGTGGACCGATGGCAACGGTGTATAGGTACGATCAGTTGAACAGGATTAAGGGGATGAAAACCTACAGGAATTTTAATCAAAGTACGAATGTGTGGAACAGTGGAGGGACGAGCAATTTCTTTGCTACAAACTATAGTTATGATGCAAATGGAAATATACTTTCTTTGAACAGGAACAGTGGTGATGGAAGCAAACTGGGAATGGATGCGTTGACGTATCATTACAAGGCAGGAACAAATCAGTTGGAGTATGTGGACGATGCGGTGACTGCGGGAGAACATGAGAATGATGTGGATGATCAGGAAGAAGATAATTATGTGTATGATGCAATTGGAAACTTGGTGCAAGATGTGGCAGAAGGGATTGAAGCAATTGAGTGGAATGTGTATGGAAAAGTGCGGAGAATAGTAAGAAGTTCTTCAGCAGTTGACAAACCCGACTTGGAATTTAGGTATGACGCGGGAGGTCAACGAGTGGTTAAGATAGTGAAAGATGGAGCCAACGAGATTGACTGGAAGTATCAGTACTATGTGCGAGATGCGCAAGGGAATGTGATGGCTACTTATGACAAGAAAAGTGTGGTAAGCGGTGATACAAGTGTGTATAGGAAGATTAATGAATGGCTAATAACTAATGAGGGAGGAACTGCATTTGGCGAGTTTGTGGATGGGGAGTTGAAGGGCGGACAATTTGACGGGGCATTGATTGAAGCTATAGTAGAATGGAGTGAAACGGAGAATGTTCTTAGTGGCTATGATGCGTCAGACTTTTGGGGTTGGGATGCAAATATGGCATCTCTTATTATGCAGCAGATTGTTTCGTATGCAAGCCCTCCAACCGAATACGAAGAAGTGTTTGACCTTGTGTGGAACGGTGGTCTGTTCCTTTCGGTAAACGCTGCCATTGTAAACAGTTGCGGAGTGAGCACTCAGAATATGCTGCAAAACCTGCTTATGTCTGACATGTTGAACAACCATTTGCTAATGGGCTTATATACCCAAAGCGCAGGTACGTTTATAGCCATGTACAGCTCAATGGGGGGATTGCCTCCTTACAACGCTCCGGGAATGATAAACTGGATGTGGATGAACTCCACCAACATAGGGATTGCCACAGAGATACTGAATTTTTACAGCCCAACGCAAATACAAACGGCTTTGGACGGAATGCCTTATGTGGTGATGAAGGATTTTGCGATAAACAATTTCAGCGATTTTGTGAATACAATAAATCTGTGTATGATTGCTCTTCCGGGTAATTTCTGGAGTGGGTTCAGCAACCAGGGCATGCTGCGGGATATTATTATGAATCACAGTGCGGCAGAGTACCTGCTTGCGCTGGCAATGAGCAACGACCCTGACTTTGTGAAAAATGTGGCGGAGAATTACAGCTACCTTGTGGCGGAGGCGGTGCGCAAGCTGGACGGCATGAGCGTGGACGCCTACCTTGCCTTGGTGAGAAACCACTACGGAGACGGAGTGCTGGCGGATTTGCTTGCCGCTTTGAGCGAAGACCTTATCTTTACGCAAAAGTTTGTGCTGGATGAGCACCACCTGTACGGCAGTAGCCGTTTGGGCGTGAAAACCCACAGGAGGGTGCTGCTGCGCAAGGAGTTTAGTATTAGTGGATTTGAGGAAGATGGCACTTATATTACGGATGAGGTGACAGATTCGCTTGTTTATGTGGCTTCGAGTGAATACTTTTGTAGGGTGTTGGCACAAAAGCAATATGAGTTGAGTAATCATTTGGGCAATGTTCTTGCAACAGTGCTTGACCGTAGAACAGGTGTTTTTGATGAGGGAGCTGATACGCTGATGTATTATGTGGCGGATGTTGTGAGTGCTACTTTGTATTATCCGTTTGGGCAAGCAATGTTGAGTTATTCTAATATTGAATTTGCTTTTACATACGGGTTTAATGGGAAAGAGAAAGATGAAGAAGGAATGGGCGGTGGTGGTGCGACATATGATTACGGATTTAGAATTTACAATCCTCAAATTGCACGGTTTTTAAGTGTTGACCCACTCAGTTCCTCATTTCCTTGGTACACTCCTTACCAATTTGCTGGAAACATGCCAATAATCGCTATTGATTTAGATGGTTTAGAAGAATTTGTAATTATTAGATGGTGGGAAAACGGAAAGTACAAGGGCACAACAGTGACATATTTGCCTAACAAAGGGAGTGTGAGATTTTATAGGAACAATCCTCAATATGTTAACCATACAATGTATTTAGATATGGAATACAGTGAAAGGCAATATAATTTAATGCATGGCGGAAAAATATTTAAAACAATGAAGGTCGGAGATAAAATTTTGATTAGTGCTCTTTCAGACGAAGCGAGATCTATAATATACAATACAGATAATAACCAGACAAAACCCAAAGAAGGTTCAATATTGACCCCAACACCTGTTAATGAAAAAGAGAGAATTAAAGCAAATCAACAAAAAGCTGCATTTAGCCCTGAGAATAATAGGTGGGGTGGAAGCGAGATAACTCCAAAAGTCACTAATTTACATTATAATACTGACAATAGTGACCCACTTGTTCTATCGCAGAGTGTTATTGACGGGTTTGCTGCTGCGCTTCTAATTAATCCAGATTATGTAATTAGAATTACTGGGCATACAGACAATGTTGGCACTGATCAATATAATAGAGATCTAGGATTAAGAAGAGCAGAAGAAACTAGAGATTATTTAATATCAAAAGGAATATCCCCTGATAGAATTGTAGTTGAAACACAGGGTGAGTCAAATCCTATAAGTTCAAATGAGACTAGTGAAGGCAGAGCTCAAAACAGAAGAGTAGAAATTAGTATAGAACCCCAAAGATTAAATTAATATGAAAATAATACTTGTTTTAACTTCAATTTTTATTTCGTTTTTATTGGGATTTTCATTTCGAAATCACCACTTTAATAAATTAAGCGCTTCTAATTCTGCCAAAATGCAAATTTCCAACGTTGATACAAGCAGGTTTGAAAACGTTTTAGAAATGTATGAAGATATATTCTCTGAAAACTTAAGGATAACTGATATCTATATTGATAGTTTATTTTGTTACCCAAACATGAGAGACAGTGAAGACATAACATCAGACCCATATATGACTTTAGAAGACTACTTCTATAATAACTGTATCATTGCATTAAAAATGGTTAATATTGACAATACTAAAGATATTTTTAGTATTAATAAAAACGGATTCTGTACATTGATAATTGAAAAGAATAAAGAAAAACTAAGGAAAATAACATATTTAAATAGTGGAATTGAAACAATCGTTAATATAGGAGAATTGGATGAAATAAGTGTGCATAACACTATAAATGGGGATACTGTTGGAAATGCCCTATGGATTGATAAAAACTCAAAGCTTACTCGATTATATCAAAACAATTTAGATTCTTTCAGTATAAACTATGTTAAGGTAAATACAACATTTGATACAGTGAAAAACAATAGCCCTTTTGTTGAAGTAAATACAACCACAATTGTAACAAATCCTATAAAATATGGCTTTGACTACTTTTTCGATAATAATAATAATACTGTTAGAAAAAGAACTCATTTTAATGGCGATTCTATTTCTACTATTCAGAGGTGAAGGGGGTAGGTAGTGTTGTAGATGTGTTGATTTTACATTTTAACAAGGTAGTGTTGTAGATTTGGTGTTTTGAGAAAAACCAGAACTTAACCTACTAAAAACCAAAGAAAAGTATCTTTCAGCAATAACAAAAAAGCGGATATAAAGTCCGCTCATTTTTCTAATAAAATCATTTAAGAAAAACTTTTTATCTTCGCTCTACCAAACATGAGAAATTACCATCAAAATACCGCCAGTTTTTACAACCCGTTTGGTAGTAGTATGATGGGGTATTCTAATGAGGAATTTGCTTACTCCTATGACTTTAATGGTAAAGAGACAGACGATGAAACAGGATTGCAGGATTATGGAATGCGTATTTATAATAAAGCTTATGGTAAGTTTTTGAGCGTTGACCCTTTGACATCATCGTATCCTTGGTACACACCTTATCAGTTTGCAGGAAATAAACCGATTAGATATATTGATTTGGATGGTTTAGAGGAATATGATGTTATAATTTGGCTGGGAGCTGACGGAGTATATAGAACAAGAATGCACTTAATTAATGAAGAAGGGCCTTTGAAAGTAAATTATTATGCAAGAAAATTAGCACACACAGAACCAATGGACGGTCTTCCTGGGAAACCACCTTGTCCTGATTGCGCACCGCAAAAGAAGCAATCTACAGATGAACTTATAGTCTCAAAAACTGTAGGTGAAAATGGTGTCACTGAGAATAATATTTGGGCGACTGATAAAATGAAAAATCATACAGAAGGGGCTAATAGCGCAGCTAATCAATCTATTAACAATGGAGTAGTATTTTCAGACCCGGGTTTTAATGGAACAATAGTTACATCAATTCAAGTTAGACGCACTCTAAATACAATAGAAACACCAATTATTAAAAGATCTACTTGGGAAGAAAAAGGAGGTGGTACCTTTAGAAATGCAACAGATAGTGAGATTAATAGTTTCTTTAATAATAATACACTTATGGATAAAGCTTTGAAAAAGGTTAATACTTACAAGAATCCCACAGTATATGTTGCAACAGAAGAACACTTGGTCGCACTTAAAAAACGAAATGATGAACTCGGATTAAATATCAAAATTGAAGTAAATCCTGCAAAGTTAACCCCGTCATTTACTAATGTAACAAGTTATTATTTTGCTTTCGAATATGAAGAGGGAACTACAACTAGTACTACCACCACCACTACAACTACCACCACCACGGCTACAGTAACAGAAGAAGGAGTAACAAATAACACACCAACAACTAGAACAAGATGAAAATGAAACTTATTATATTGTTTGGACTTGCGATTTGCAATTTAAACTGTCAAGGTTCTTTAGTACAATCTATTTCAAAAGATACTAATAAAGAAGATAAATTAATATTTTACCATGCTGATTGGGCTGAGTTTGTCTTAATAATTGTGAAAAAATCACCTGTTTTAGACACTGAAATTCCTTTATCATGCAGAAATGGCAAAAGCAATAAAAGGCTCATAAATGAAGACAAAGGAGATACTACTTTTTTTTATGTATCTGAACATAAATTATCCTTTAAAGAAAGGGATATTCTTTTTAAAGATAGCTTGATTCAATTTAAGGGATATAGATTTGTTGATTTAAAAGAAATTGACACAGGTATTATATCAGATAAACACAGGATGAGTGTTACCTGTTTTGAATGTATATTAGACACAATCTATGACTCTACATTTAAACTCAATTTTCAAGGCAACCACTATGAAACTTATTTTTTAGAAAATATAGAATGTATATTTAAATCAAATGAAAGGTTTTTTATGTCAAGTTATCCAATTCAAAATTATTATCAAATACCTCTTTCAATTGGTTACTTACTTAATGTTGGATTATTCACAGGTTTGGTTTCTGTATCTGATGAAGAAGGGTTTTTTATAGATTGGAGCGAGTTGTCATGGAATTTGGTAGTGTTGTAGAGTTGTTGATTTTACCTTACTCACCATTTATGAAAATAAGAATCAATTTGTTTTTTTGTTTTTATTATTCTCATCCCATTTATTCCTCCATAAAAACGAATATTTGGAATGCTGTCTAACTTTCCTCTTTTAAAATAATAGTAATCATTTGGAACAGTATCTTTATATTTACTTTCTATCCGCATTTTAGAATTTACTGAATCCTTGCTCATTTCAAATACATTGTCGTTATATATAAGACAAACATAAATCCATTCAGATGCAGTTTGATGAGTTTGAATAAAACAAAAAGTATCATTATTCTTTAATAAAACAGTATCTAAATCGGAAGTTTCTAAAGCATGATTTAAGACTTTGCTAAACTTACTAATTTCGTTTTTTTCTTGTTTTCTATTACTAAAAAAGTATCTTAGTCCTTTCCTTTTGGGTGAGATAGAACGAATATGCTTTTTGAAAATATTAATTGAAACATCTAATATGTCCCCTTCTTTTTTTTTCTCATTAATTTGTGAAGATGTAAGAGAAAAAAAACTTAAAGTCAATATTGTAATTAAGTAAAAAAAAAGTTTTTTAATCATATTTAAAAGGTGATTGAGAATGATAATTAACCCAAATAAATTCTTGAAATTCACTACCCATAGGAGAGTAATCTAGTAATCCATTATATCCAGGATTAACAATTTGAATTAATGTGGTTGTATGTACATCAAAAGTAGAATAGCTACCTGTTGAAGTTTTTTGAACTAATTGACCTTTATAATTTCCTAGCTTATCTTTATCTAAACTATAATGGGTTCTTAATGGGTAACCATGCTCCAGTCTAATTTGATTTTCAACATGAACTGCAAATACTTCTGAATATGGTATGGTCTCACTATTATATCCTTCTGTGGAATACCATATTTTATCTGGGTTAAGTCCGAAAACATTTTGTGATTTATTGTAATGATAATCCCAAGCATGCCCGAGTTCATGTCCTAGTACTAAAAAAGGATCCATTGGTGTATTTACAAAATCATCTCCTTTTGCTACAGGTACATTAACTACCACATTAGGATTCCACCCGACTGTTTTAGCATCTACATTATAGTAATTTCTTCTTCCATTTTTACTCTGTCTCGTTATTAGTAATGAACTTTCCATTGAGTGTAAATCATCAATCATCATTTTACCTATTGGGCCAGTATATAACCTATTTAATGCCTGTACAGTTTCGCAAATTACATTATCATTTCCATCATAATCTATTCCTGGGGTATATATGTATGTTCCTGTCTTACTACTTGCATCAGGAATTTTTATTGTATCACCCGCCACATCGCTAAACCAAATTGGATTATTCGCAAAGGCAGCATAAACAGAAATACTTGGATTAGGTTTTGGGTCAACATTCCACCTCCTACCCAACCTAGCATCATACTGCCAATACTCCGCACTATAAGAATTTCCTTTCCCATAAATCTCATCATCTTTCTCTTGGGTATTCATACCGTACGAGTAAGCAAATTCAGAGTTAGAATACCCCATCATACTCATACCGAACGGGTAATACATTACAGCCTCCCCCAACCCCTCCAAAGGAGGGGAGTATTTCCCCCTTTTGGGGGGATTAAGGGGGGCAGTTATTTGACCGCTTTTTTGCATGGTGTTTTCAATGTCAAAAGTAGGGATTTTTTGCCTTGCTTATCATAGTAATCTCTTAATCACAAAAAATCACAGTTTAGACACTTCCACAAAACCCCCAATCTGATACATTACCTACATTACCCATTACCATATTTTATGTACATTCCTCCAATACAATATCATTGAATCATTATTATTGAATTTAAAGTATGCATTTTTATTACTTACATGTATGTTATACCACACATTTTTCTCGAATCCAAAACTCAAAGTGTCAGTAATAATATGCTTTCGTGTATCCGTCCACTTGTAATTAGAATTAGTCTTGAAGAAATGTATATATTTTTTCGCTTTATGATTTTCAGATTTCAGACTAGCAAAACACAATTTTACTATATCATATTTAGCAGGAACTCCTTGAAAACAAAAAGAATCAACACTAAGTTCACAAACTGTAACCCCTTCTAATTTGCAGTTGCTTTTAATATATTCTCTTGTTATTTCAAATGAGCAACTTTTTGCAAAATAGCCCATGTAAATAAGATAGCATGAACTAAGAGAGCAACACAAGAAAATTAAAATTATCTTATCTGGTCGCACTATCCTTAGCAACTTTAAGTATTTTTTGTTCTGCATTTCGTTTAAATTCATATCCTTTTCCTTTATAACTATCAATTGTTACTCTTGGGTCTAGCATATCCTTAGGATTGTTCTTATCTAATCCTAGTTTTTCCATTTCACTGATTTTCCATTCTTTGTATCTTACTAACATGCCGAAAAACATGCTTGCAGTATACGCAGAATTAACAGCTTCGTCACTTGCAGGTCTTCCTGTTATATTATCAATTCCTCTTTTATGTCTTTGTTCTGTAACTCTATTATAGTAAGCATCCCAGCCTTCTATTGCTGCTTTATCACCCGGTAAAGTCCTTACATCTTCTAACCAACAAAAAGTTCCAAGGTCTTCTTGGTCGCGGTCGTGTGTGTATGCGATAGCATCAACTTCATCAATTGGGTTTATAGACCAGTCATAGCTGTTATAGGCTTGTACATCTTTATGAGGTCCAAAAATTGTTTTTGCCCCCTCGCCTTGAAAGAACCCATGTCTTCCTATAGCACTTATACTAAGTCCTCCTCCTTGAGCTATCTCCATTTCCTCAACTTCATCATATATTTCACCATTTGCATTTTCAAATTGATAGATATATTTTACTCCCCTACCTTCGGGTCCAAAACTTTCCGAATACTTTTCATAATTAAATCCTTCGATATCTCTGTAATCACACACGTCTATTATTACTGGAGCATTCCCATCAATTATTTTCACAGTATATGTAATATATTCTGCACCTTCCAAGTCGATTCCGTCAATAGGTCTATTTCCTGCATATTGATAAGGTGTCCACCAAGGGAACTTGCCAGCTTTAGGGTCACGTGACTTGAATCTAATAATTCTAGGGTCATAATCCCTATATTCAAAAGCATAAGAATTTCCATCTCCTGCTATTTCGCTATCCATATATTGTCCACCGAACCCATAAGCATAGCTAAACTCCGCGTTGCTGTAAGCTTGCAGGGTGCTTCCGAACGGGTTGTAAAAACTGGTAGTATTTTGGCGTTGTTTTCTCATGTTTTGTAAGGCGAAGATATGGATTTATTTAGAAAGGCTCAATACAAGTTATTTCGGATGTTTTTTCTAAGAAAATGAGGGAGGTCGCAGGGGTTGTTATTCAAACCCTGATTTTTTGACACCAAGCACAAAAAAAGCCCCGAACTGGCAGGGCTTAAAAATATATTGATGTGTAATCTTTCCTAAAATCTACAACACTACCTTGAAATTATCTGACATGCTTTGAATTCTACAACATCAATTAAATGATAGTTAATATCCTTATTGTCAATGCCATAGTATTTTTTCTTATCATCGAAATATGAACTATCATAATTTATAAATTTCAGAACATAAATACTGTCTTTAAAATAAATCAATATGGTGTTATTTTTAACGACTTCTGCTTTTAAGTATGATACCCATTGAGCATAATTTTTTGTATATACTACATCGTGATAGTTTTCTTCAATTACGTACTCACATGTAGCATTAAGATATTCATCTAAATAATATTCAAGAGTTGAAATTGAATCAATTAACTTTATTTCACTGTAATTACGCATAACTTCGTTATGTCCTCGCATATATGAAAATAAGATGTCCTTTGATAACTTAATACTTTCGTTTGTAGGCAAATTCAGGTAATTTATAATTTTCTCAATTTCTCTTGTTGCAAAAGAAAAACGAATGTTTTCAGAGCCACCAAATAAAGTAATATCAAAGTCGTTTTTGTAATACAATTCAGATATATCAGAGTCGAAATACAACATATTTGCTGAAAATATTGAAATATAATTCCAATTACTGTCCAATGCAATAAACAGGTTCGCAAAATAGCTATGACGAACAGTATCTGACATTTCAATAATTTTTAATTTGTCGTTGAACATGATAAGTGTGTCTGTCGGTGTAAATCTACTGACATACAAGCTGCAATAATCAGGTACTACAATTTTTGATTCTTCTGAGACATGTTTAACCTTTTCGACACATGAAACCATGTTGAAACCAAGCACATAAATCAGTACGCAAATTTGAGTTTTCATGAAGTTAAATTATCAGTTCTGGTGCTTATAAATATTGATTGGTTCTGTTTTATACCTAAGTAAGTAAGCACTAAAATAATATTGATGAAAACCAATAAATAAATACTTGTCCTTAATGTCCTTATATTTTGGGTCTTTACTTTTTCGCAAATCTGCATAAGACTTTGGCAATCCCTTTTCATAAGAACTTAAAAACCTTTCAGAACCTGATAACATTAAATTTTGTCCAACTTTAGACTCAACGGTATGGTCATCTCTATTTATTAACAGGCATTTATTATCAAGACCCCAATTGAACTTAATTGCTTTTAGATAGCCATGCCCCGTTTCATGAACTATCGAATTAGACATGACAAGCGTTGAATTGTTTTTCATTGCTTCTGTAAATTCACTATAATAAATAACACTTCTATTACTGAAATTCACGCCCCTCACTCCATGAGAATAAAAACTTTCAAAAGAAATATAGTGGTCTGTTTCGTTGAGTTTGATTTGGTCAAATGTCAAAGTTGTTTCTTCTACTACAACATTAAGATTATTATCCCTGTACATCAGCTCTAAATCCTTAAATAGTCGGTTTTTATAAGCATCAAAATTTTTATTCATCTGCTCTTCTGTCCAACCTTTATCTTTGTTTGCTTCCGAATATCCCTTTTTCAGTTCTATAGTATTTACAAAAACAGTTGTATCCCCCGCCACATCAGTAAACCAAATCGGATTATTCCCAAAACAAGCATAAACACTAACACTTGGATTTGGTTTTGGGTCGTTGTTCCAACGCCTTCCCAGTCTGCTGTCATACATCCAGTATTCCGCACTGTATGCACCTTCAAAGATTTCATCATCTTTGAGTTGTCCGTTTTGTCCGAAGGAATATGAGAACTCCGCGTTGCTATAACTCATCATAGAGCTTCCGAACGGATAATAAAGAAATCCGCTTTGAGCCTTAGGTAGATATGATGTTAGAGGATGCATCAATTGTCTGTTTATCTGACAAAATTAACATTTTTTGCGCAAATTTATCATGTATTTTTGATAATTCTTCGTCCATATAACTTTGGCTATGCTCCACATATTTATAAAACTCTTTTGAACCTGGCGCATGACCACTTATCTTCCTAACCAAATTTTCTTCTAGCCCTAACCTTAACAATGTTGTTACAGTTGTTCTTCGCATACAATGGCTAGAAATCAAATCACAATAGCGGTAATGCTTTCTATTATTTCGTTTAATCTCAAATGGCTTACCTCTTCTCATTCTTATTTTTGGAACTTCGTGTGTCCAACCTGCTTGTTCTGTCAACAGCTTTATATTCAAATTAAACAGGCTGAGTGCAGGGAAGGGAAATAGGGTTTTGCGTTTTTTATCTCTGTATTTCTCAATAATTTCTATTGCATAATCTGGAAGCATGATTCTTGTTAGGGTTTGTGTCTTTTGTGATAGGTTTACAATGTAATAACGATTACCAATTATTTCTAAATTATGGCTAGTTAACCTCTTTAAATCCGAATACCTTAACCCAACAGTACACCCAAACACAAAAAGATCCTTTGTCAAGCTCAGAGACATAGGTAAGCTTGATTCAAATTCTTTTGAATGAATCAGGTAGTTCAACATTTCGGGTTCCAACACAATGATTGGAATGGCTTCGTTTGACACATAAAACTTTTTAAAGTATTGCCCTATAATCATACCCATATCTATAGAAAGCCAATTTAAAAAAGCTTTTAGCAACTTAATATTCTGACCCACATAGTTGTCTGTATAGCCTTGTTTGTTGTACAAGAAGTCAGTAAATGAGGTATAGAATGATTGCCAATACTTCTGTACTTTTTTCTTTTCCCGTTCATTTGCCTTGCTTACTTCATAAACAAAAAGCTCAAACCCAGAATGGGCTACAAACTTCTGTAATACCCTAGAAAGCATTTCATAGTTTAGATTTGTACTGGCAACTATGGAAGCACCATTGGTTTTTCTTCTTCTCTTAATTTGGTTGTGCCTAATAAATTTTACTAATAGAGGCAACATTGCGTGTTCTTTAATCATGTTTTTTTGAATTTAAACTGAAGCCGCAAAATAGACTTCTTTGCTTAAATTGACTTTTCATGAAAATAAGAGAAGGGGATTGAAGCATTTAAAATGCTCTTAAGTACTGAACATCAACCTCATGGAGTTCTGGAATGCGTTTCTTCGGACTGCTTTTGAATTCAGGCATCGGGTTTAAGCCCCGAAACCGTTAGCTTTTGAAAAGATTTGAAACCATACAAACTTCTTGTAAGCCCTTAAAAGAGTTCGATAATGCGCTTAGAGGGCGCGCTCTACAAGAAAAGTCGTCAGAAATGGCGGCTTTTTTTGTTTCAATGTGTGGAGGATAAATAGAATGAGTGGCTACTATCAATGTGTACCTTTGTTCTCAATTAGTAGAGAATTCACATAGTATAATTATTATCTTATTACGCTTGTCCATTTTGAATTTAATTCTACCCTACTCAAAAGCACTTGCAACACGAAATGAACAGTCATTGTAAAATAACTTTAACCCGTCTTTCAACTTTACATAGTTAAACTATCTTTGCCCGCAAATTCAGCGAATATGAAATTATTGGAAAACAAGACCATTCTCGTTACCGGAGGATCGCGAGGCATAGGCAAAGGAATAGCAGAGCGTATGGCAGAACAAGGAGCCAACATTGCTTTTACTTTTGTATCCAGCATAGAGAAAGCCAAATCTTTTGAAAACGAATTACAACAGAAATACAGTATCAAAGCCAAAGGATACCAGTCCAATGCAGCCGATTTTGAAGGTTCGCAAAAATTGGCAGATGAAGTAACTGCCGATTTTGGCAATATTGACGTGCTAATCAACAATGCAGGCATAACACGCGACACGCTTTTAATGCGTATGTCTGAAGAACAATGGGACGAAGTCATCAATACCAATTTGAAATCCGCATTTAATATGACCAAAGCTTGCATGAAAACTTTCATGAAAAATCGTGCAGGTTCTATTATCAATATAACTTCTATTGTAGGTATCACAGGAAATGCAGGACAAGCCAACTACGCTGCTTCCAAAGCAGGTATGATTGGTTTTACAAAGTCAGTTGCCAAAGAGCTGGGCAGCCGTAATGTAAGATGTAACGCGATTGCACCCGGATTTATTGAAACTGAAATGACAGAAGCTTTGAGTGAAGAAGTACGCAACTCTTGGACACAAACCATCCCATTGAAGCGCGGAGGAACTCCAACAGAAGTAGCCAATGCTTGTATTTTCCTTGCCTCTGACTTATCCTCTTATGTAACGGGGCAAACACTGAATGTGTGTGGCGGAATGGTAATGTGAGTCAACTAATAATGAAATAAAATGCCGTTAGATCAAGGCTCCTCAGACGATTTTGACAAAAAAGAGATGTCATTTTTTGACCACATTGACTCGCTCAGAGGTCATATTATGCGTTCTCTTGTTGTCTTAGTCATCCTTATTGCTATTTGCTTCACCTATATTGAAACTCTATTTACAAAAATCATTATTGCCCCCATAAACCCTGATTTTCTTACCTATAGGTTAATTTGTAAATTCTCGCATTACGTCTATCATAGTGACAAGTTTTGCATTGGCGAACTGAATATCAAGTTAGTGAACCTAACCATGCAAGGACAGTTTGTAGAAGCTTTCAAAATCAGCATAATTACCGCTATCGTTGTAGGCTTTCCCTATTTTTTATTTGAACTGTGGAGATTTATCAGACCGGCTTTGAAAAGTTCTGAGAAAAAAATTTCCAAAGGATTAATTGCAAGTTGTTCCCTTCTCTTCTTTTTGGGTGTATTGTTTGGATATTATATTCTATCTCCCATCAGTTTGAACTTTTTTGCTAATTTTTCTATCAACAGTCAAATTGAAAACCAGCCCACTTTCCAAAGTATTGTAAGCTTAATTAGCTTTTTAGTGATTGGAACCGGTTTAATGTTTGAACTTCCTATTCTGATGTATTTTCTGGCTAGAATCGGGTTCATTTCATCCGGTACACTAAAGAAGTTCAGAAGATATGCGTTGTTAGTAATAATCGTTGTTGCAGCCATAGTTACACCACCCGATGTCTTTAGCCAAATCATTCTTACTATCCCGATATATTTCCTGTTTGAACTTGGAATAACATTAACCAAAAACGTTGAACGAAAACAAGCTAAAAATGATGAACAATAATATATTTACCCATATTCATATTGGCTCCGACCATGCGGGGTTTAAACTTAAAGAAGAACTCAAAACATACCTTACGAGTCTTGGATATGAATATACCGATCATGGCACATACTCGGATTCCTCAACCGACTATCCGGATTATGCGCATCCGGTTGCACAAGCAGTGGAATTGAACAAAACTCATGCAGGAATTTTAATTTGTGGCTCCGGCAACGGTGTGTGTATGACTGCCAACAAACACGCCCATATCAGAGCAGCCTTGTGCTGGAACAAAGAAATAGCCGAATTGGGCAGACTCCATAACAATGCCAACATCATCTGCCTGCCTGCGCGTTATATTTCATTACAAGAAGCTCAAGAAATGACAAAAACCTTTCTGAACACTTCATTTGAAGGAGGAAGACACGAAAGAAGGGTGGAGAAAATCTAAGATTATTCAGAAACAATCGAATTTATTTTCGTATTATTGCCGCTAATTAACACGTGTTAGCAGCACTTTCAATATGACATTTGCACACAACTTTCATATCCCTGTTATGGGAATAGCATATACCATTGATACGCCATTAAAAGTGGCTCAATATGGCATTTCTTCTGTATTGTCACTTGGCGATGATATGTTGCTGGAGCGACTCAGAGAATACTATTCTCAGAAATTTAACCTTGCCTACACTCCTATCGGCAGAAATGATATTGACCACAGAGCTAAAAGAATAACCGCATATCTGGATACAGTTAATGACATTGTTCATAAAAAATTCAATGAACTAAAAAGCACCGCATTTGAGAAAGCTTCTGAGATAACAAAGTATTTTGAAATGCTACCTGATTTTTCAACTTTGAAAAGAGAATACACCAGAATGTTGAATGAAAAGGAAGCATCAATCAAACAAAACATACAAAATTGGTTAAAAGAGCACATGTTCGTTGGCTCCATTGATGTCAACATTATGACCAAATTAGACAGAACCAATTATAATTCAAAAGGAGAACCCTATCCAATCGAATTCAATGATGCACATGCAGCCGTAAGGGGTTTTGCCAATAGCAATGTACACTCGGGCTTGGTTTTATCGGCCGGGTTGAACCCAAGACTTTACAGCTATATTGCCAATTTCGATTCGTTTTTTCCAAATGCACAAGGCAAATTAGAGAAGAAAATCATTCTAAAGGTAAGTGACTATCGCTCTGCAATTGTTCAAGGTAAGATGTTAGCAAAAAAAGGTATTTGGGTGTCCGATTATCGTATTGAGTCCGGTTTGAACTGCGGTGGTCATGCCTTTGTAAGTGATGGTAACACTATGGGGGCCATTTTGGAAGAGTTTAAACAAAACAGACAAGAACTTATTGACACCACACATCAAATATTGAATGATGCGCTGCGCGCCCTTGGAAAACCCACTCTCGAAACCCCGCTTGAAATGAAAATATCTGCTCAGGGTGGTGTGGGAAATTTCACCGAACACAAGTTTCTGACCGAATACTATCAAATTGACAGTGTGGGTTGGGGTACACCGTTCTTGCTTGTTCCCGAAGTGGTCAATGTAGACAAAGAAACCTTAAACTTATTGAAAGAAGCCAAAGAGGATGATTTGTTTTTGAGTGGCATTTCTCCAATCGGTGTTCCATTCAACTCCATAAAAGGCAACTCCAAAGACATACAACGTCAGGAAAGAATCAAGAAGGGCAAACCGGGCAGCCCTTGTCCCAGCCAGTACCTTAAGTTATATAACACAGAATTTACCGAAAAACCTATTTGCGAAGCTTCAGGACAGTATCAAAAGCTTAAAATTAAAGAATTAGATTCTAAAAACATCACAGATAAGGCAGAGTATCAAAAACTGTATAATAAAATCACTGAAAAGACCTGTCTTTGCACCGGTTTGGTTAGAACTGCTTATACTGTATTAGATATAGCAAAACGCTCAGATGAAGAGGGTGTTTCTATATGTCCGGGACCTAATTTGGCATATTTCTCCAAAGAATCAACTTTAACTCAAATGGTGAGTCATATTTACGGAAAAATAAATATTCTCAACAATTCATACAGACCTAACATGTATATCAAGGAATTTGGCATGTATGTTAACTATCTCCAAAAGGAAATCGAAGAATGTCCTGCTGCCGACCTAAACGACAAAAAGATTAAATATTTTAACTCATTTAAAACTAACCTATTAAACGGGCTTGAATATTACCGGAAATCATTGCCTTTGTTCGACACTGACACTCAATGGGAAAGCGAATTAAATCAATACTTTGTTAGGTTGAATGAACTGTCAATTCCTACATCTGAGATTACGCAAGCCGTGATAAATTAACCATGACATTTCCTATCCGGTCATTGACTTTGTTTAATTCATCATCCTCTCTATTAAACACTAATTTTATTTTTGTGCAATCATGCAAAAATTACTGATTGTTATTCCGGCACGCTACGCCTCAACCCGATTTCCGGGAAAACCCCTGATAGACATTGCGGGTAAAACCATGATTCAGCGCGTATGGGAACAAGCGAGTAAAGTCAGAGGATTTGACCTCAAAGTATTGGTCGCATCAGATGATAACAGAATCATTAGTGCTGCCGAAAATTTTGGAGCAAAGGTGATAACAACTTCATCAGCGCACCCTTCCGGAACAGACAGATGTTTTGAAGCTGCCGAAAAATCAGGCTATGATTTCGACTTACTGATAAACATCCAAGGTGATGAACCGTTTATCCAACCTGAACAAATTGAAAAACTTGCACTTGGACTTTGGAAATCAAACGCAGAGATTGGTACGTTAAAACGCAAAATAGATTCACAAGAAGACATCAATAACCCCAATGTAGTCAAAGTGGTGTGTGACATCAATCATAACGCTCTCTATTTCAGCAGAAGCTCTATTCCCTATGACAGAGACAAATCCAGCAAGTCAGATTACTTTAAACATCTGGGTATTTATGCTTTTAAAAAGAAGATTATCAGCGAAATCAAGCATTTGCCAACCGGCAGTCTGGAAGAAATTGAAAAATTAGAACAATTAAGATGGTTACAAAACGGTTTTAAAATTTTGGTATTAGAAACCGACTTTCAAAGCCCTGCAATAGATAGCCCCGAGGATTTAAAATATGTTGAAATCTTTTTAAAAGACCATCCTCATTTTCAATGAGAGTGCAAGCGATATGGCTAACTTTGAAGCCCGTTATAACTTCTGATTATTTCAACTATGGGTAAGAATAAATACGTATTTGTAACGGGAGGCGTTACTTCATCATTAGGCAAAGGAATCATTGCCGCATCATTAGCTAAACTACTTCAAGCAAGAGGTTATAAAGTAACCATTCAAAAATTTGACCCATATATCAATATAGATCCGGGCACACTCAATCCTTATGAACATGGCGAATGTTTTGTTACCGAAGATGGTGCAGAAACAGACTTAGACCTTGGACACTACGAAAGATTTTTGAATGTAAACACTTCACAAGCTAACAACGTAACCACCGGCAGAATCTACCAAACAGTCATCAACAACGAGCGCAGAGGCGATTATCTTGGCAAAACAGTTCAGGTTATTCCTCATATCACTGATGAAATCAAAAGGCGAATGCGTCTTTTGGGAGAATCTGAAGAATACGACATTGTTATCACTGAGATTGGCGGAACTGTAGGAGATATTGAATCTCTGCCTTTTATTGAAGGCATCCGTCAGATGAAAATGGATGTAGGAGAAGATGATGCAATTGTTATCCATTTGACCTTAATTCCCTACTTGGCAGCAGCAGGTGAACTCAAAACAAAACCAACCCAACATAGCGTTAGATTCCTTTTGGAATCAGGAGTGCAACCCGATATTTTGGTTTGTAGAACTGAAAAACCCATTGGACAGGATATCAGAAAAAAAATTGGACTTTTTTGCAATGTAAACCAAAATGCAGTTATTGAGTCTATTGATGTACCAACAATTTATGAAGTTCCGATGATGATGTATAAAGAGAAACTTGACAAAGTGGTGTTAAGTAAACTCAAACTCAGTGGAAAAAATGAACCGGTACTTGAAGATTGGAAAGAATTCCTTTTTAAGCTTCAACACCCTCAAACAGAAATAAAAATAGCCTTGGTTGGTAAATATACTGAGTTGCCCGATGCCTATAAATCCATCAATGAAGCGATGATTCATGCAGGTGTAAGCAATGAATGCAAAGTCAACTTTCAATATATTAACTCCGAACTCTTGACCAAAGAAAACGTAGCTTCCAAATTATCCGGATATACAGGGATTCTAGTCGCTCCGGGTTTTGGACCCAGAGGAATTGAAGGAAAATTGGACGCTATCCAATATGCCAGAGAAAACAAAATACCTTTCTTTGGTATTTGTTTGGGAATGCAGTGTGCCGTTATTGAATATTCTAGAAATGTATTAGGATTTAAAGATGCACATTCTATTGAGATGAACCCAAAAACCAAACATCCTGTCATCAATTTGATGGAAGAACAAAAAAACAAATCGGACATGGGAGGAACCATGCGTTTGGGTGCTTACGAATGTAAATTAGAAAAAGGAAGTAATGCTGCCAAAGCATACGGCAAAACAATTATCTCTGAAAGACACCGACATCGTTACGAATTAAACAACAAGTTTGAAAAAGAAATTGAAGCCAAAGGACTGAAAATTACCGGTAGAAATCCACAATCCGGACTTGCAGAAATTGTTGAGTTAGAAAAACACCCTTGGTTTGTTGCCGTTCAATTCCACCCTGAACTGAAAAGTACAGTACTAAACCCTCACCCATTGTTTGTCAAGTTTGTGAAAGCTGCGTTAGAATATTCTAAAAAGTAATAACCGCCTCTTTAAAAGTCTATTGTGTATGTATAATGCACCTTTGAGACCTGTGCTCCAAGGCTTTCCAGCATACTTAACATTTTAGGATTAAAATCTCCTATCCAAGCCAATTCTGTTTCTTTGATGTGTTTGAATTCAGGAAACTGCAAGTGTTCATAAAGTTTCATAATCATCCCCACTTCTAATCCCAAATTTTGACATTCAGGTATAATGCCAAGCACAATTCCTCTTATCTTATTGATTTTAGATTTATACAAAAGAAAGCGGATTTTGGTCAGCCAATTAAACTTACCGTTAGCACCTTTAAAAAGTTGATTGATATTCAATACATTGATAAAAAAACCAGCAGGTTTGCCGTTAGAATACACAAACCAGTTAAGTTTTTCGGGTGCAATGGGGAGCATGGCTTGCATCTGCTTGCGCACCTGTTCGACAGACATAGGCCTATAGAACTCATGTGTCTGCCAAGCTTCATTATATATTTCAGTAAAATCTCGCGCAAACCCTTCTTGTTTGGATTTGTCCAAATGTCTGAACTCATATTTAGGATTATTCAATACACGTGTAGCAAGTTTTGAAAAGCGCTCCAGATTAAAGCTGCCGCGCCTCAGCGAATA
The DNA here is from genome assembly GCA_023957335.1 of Bacteroidota bacterium. Taxonomy (NCBI): domain Bacteria; kingdom Pseudomonadati; phylum Bacteroidota; species Bacteroidota bacterium. The sequence continues at coordinate 202,087 of JAMLHC010000002.1, forward strand.
AGTAAGTTGTTCAAAATCCTTTTTGAATCCAAAGTTTTCAAATAGTTCTTTGTAATAAGGCGGATTATAATTCTCTTTGTAAGAGGGGCTTTTGAAACCTTGTGTCATCAAGCCCCAGAAGCTATCCCTATCTCCAAAGTTGATGGGAGCAAGCGCAAAGGAAAAGCCCTTATCTCTCAGCCATTCTATTCCGGTTCTGAACAACAAATTGGCGGCTTCTTGATTGTTGACACAATCAAAAAAACCTAATCCGCAAAAGGGTCTTTCCTTATTTTCATGATGAAAAAAAGCCGCTATTTTACCGATGGTTTTATGATTAGATTGAAGCAGCCATCTTTTAGCTTCACCATACTTCAAAAAATGATTGAACTTATGGTCAAAAACCCCTTCAATATCACTATCAAGATGCCGAATAAATTCCGGTACATCTTTGTAATGCACAGTTGGAAACTCAAGAAACTCTTTAATTGCACGCTGAGTATTTACTTCTACAACTCTCATTGGGGGATTAGCGACTGCAATATTAGATATTTTCTTTTGTGAGATACACCCTAATTAACTTTATCAACTTTGATTTTCATTAATATTGCCCTATGTTTTCAAACAGAACAAAACACGCGATATTATTTTTAATTAGTTTTTTCACGTTACAACTTATCCAAGCCTATGATCTTGATTTGAGTACTCCATCCCAAACCATTTTCACCCATTCTCATTATCTCCAACCTGATTCATACGAGCCCGAGCGTGCAGCTAAGGCAATTTATGGGAAACATGGAAAAACAGCAGAAGCATTGGCAATCAAGCTCAAGCATTATATGGATGTTAAACTGCTCATTATTGACACCGCAGTTTATCCCAATGTTACTGACTATAAAGACAGTTCCACAAAAAAATATATTTATTTCCCGTTTAGTGACAACCGTGACATTTACCTGCAACGGATTGGCGGCAAATGGTATTACTCGCCCCATACAGTTTCGCAGATTCAAACATTATATGATGCAGCGGTACCGTTTGGCAGCGATTTCATCATTGACCTTTTTGGAAGTTTTGGGCAAAATATTTTCTTGGGGCTTCGAGTTTGGCAATGGTTGAGCTTAGTCATTCTCATTGCTTGTATTATTTTGATATACAGAATTCAAAGATGGTTGTTAAATGCTGTCATGAAAGGAATTTTGTACAGAAAAAAAACCATTTCACAAGAAGCACTCAAAACCATAAAATTATTTGGCAAATACGCAAGCGTATATTTGATAATGCACTATACACGCCTTTTCATCCCTTCGATTCAATTACCTGCAAAAATCAATATTTTTATTATCCGAGGTCTTGAATTTACAACCATCATTTTTCTTGTCATATTGCTTTTTGCAGCCATCGATTTGTTTATCGCCAGATATACAAAAATTACTTCTGCCAAAGCAAATCCTTTAGCAAATCAATTCAGACCCATTCTGCAAGTGCTCCTCAAAACACTTTCTGTTGCAATTGGCACAGGCTTAATGCTCAAAACTTTGAATGTCAACATTGGCGCTTTATTAGCCGGAGTTTCCATTGCAGGATTGGCGATTGCGCTTGCAGCACAAGACACAGTAAAAAATGTACTTGGCTCTATTATTATCTTCTTTGATCAACCTTTCAAGATTGGAGATGATATTTCAGTTGACAGCTTAGAAGGAACTGTGGAATTTGTTGGATTAAGAGCTACTCGGCTGCGTTCTTATGATAACTCATTAATATATGTCCCTAATAGCAAACTAACCGATTCTTATATCAATAATAAAGGGTTGCGAGTTTACAGGAGATATTTCACCAATCTTGGCATCATGTATGGCACCCCCTCTTATCTGGTTGATGCATTTATTGCTGGTCTTAAAGAGATGATTCATACTCATCCAAACGCTCGCAAAGACTCTACCCAAGTCTCTCTTTACAGCTTAGAATCCAGCTCAATAAACATTCGTGTCAATATATTCTTTAGTGTACCGAGTTTTGATATAGAACTCAAAGCTAGAGAGGATATCATCAAGGGTATGATTGCACTGGCAGACACACTTGGGGTTCAGTTTGCCTTTCCGACCACCACAATTCATATAGAGAACCAACCCGGTCAACCGTCTTTAAGCCCGAAGTATCAACCTGATTCAACTCAGATTAAAAAAGCAGTTAGTGAGTTTGTGGAACAATATAAAAAACAATTTGAACAAAAATGACACTTCTCTATCTAAACCTAAACCATAACTTTGCGGTCTAGTATGAGCCAAGTTAGAGTAAGATTTGCACCCAGCCCCACGGGGGCATTACATATTGGAGGAGTAAGAACTGCCCTCTTCAATTATTTGTTTGCCAAAAAACATAATGGCATTCACATTTTAAGAATAGAAGATACAGACCAGACACGTTTCGTACCTGGAGCAGAAGAATATATTATCGAAGCATTACAATGGCTTGGAATCACTTTTGACGAGGGCGTACATCTCGGAGGTGAATATGGACCCTATCGCCAAAGTGATCGCAAACCTATGTATAGGCAATATGTTGACCAATTGATTGAAGCAGGTCATGCCTATTACGCATTTGACACACCTGAAGAGTTGGATGAAATGCGTCAGCGATTAAAAGATGGTGGAATGAGTCCTCAATATGATGCCTCAAGCAGAATGAACATGAAAAACTCCTTAACACTGTCTTCTGACGAAGTAAATACTAAAATTACAGCTGGAGACCCCTATGTCATCCGCATTAAACTCCCCAGAAAGGAAGAAGTTAGATTTAACGACCTGATAAGAGGCTGGGTTAGCTTCAACACAGCTCAGTTAGATGACAAAGTGTTGATGAAAAATGACGGAATGCCTACCTACCACATGGCAAACATTGTGGACGACCATTTCATGAAAATCACACATGTAATACGTGGCGAAGAATGGCTTTCGTCTGCACCATTGCATGTAATGCTATACAAATACTTAGGTTGGGAAGACACCATGCCTCAATTTGCACATCTCCCATTGATTCTGAAACCAGAGGGCAATGGAAAATTAAGCAAGAGAGATGGCGACCGATTAGGATTTCCTGTATTTCCGCTAGAATGGAAAGACCCAAACACAGGAGAAATTTCTTCCGGTTATAGGGAAACAGGGTATGAACCCGAAGCGGTTATTAACTTCTTGGCACTGCTTGGATGGCACCCTTCTGACAATCAAGAAATATTTAACATAGATGAATTGATTCAGGCTTTCAGTCTGGAACGCATTAGTAAGAATGGAGCAAAATTTGACATTGACAAAGCGAAGTGGTTCAATCATCAGTATTTGATGAAAAGAGATAATTCAGCTATTGCAAACTCCCTCCTACCTTTGCTTAGCGAAAAAGGTATTGAGACAAATCTAGAGTTTCTAACCAAAGTGGTAAGTATAACCAAAGAGAAAGTAACTTTTTGGAAAGAAATTGCCGACATTTCAGAATATTTTTTCAAAACACCCACTCATTTTGATGCAAAAGTCATTGAGAAAAAATGGAAAAGTCCAATACCTGAAAATCTAAAAGCATATTCATCCATCTTACACAATAGTTCCGATTTCAGTGCACAAAGTCTGGAAGCGGGCTTTCATTCATTTGCAGAAAAAAACGGAATCAACCCCGGTAGCATGATGCAACCTCTCAGATTAGCAGTAAGCGGACAGGCAGGTGGTCCACCCCTGTTTGAAATGCTGGAACTAATAGGCAAAGACGCGGTAATCAAAAGAGTTGAATGGGCTTGCGACAATCTCAAAGCCACCTCACAATCATAAAACACACCAAACAATGAACAAACCCATCAGAGTATTAGTCGCTAAAGTAGGACTTGACGGTCATGACAGAGGTGCCAAAGTGATAGCTACCGCCTTACGCGATGCAGGCATGGAAGTTATCTATACCGGACTTCGCCAAACTCCTGAAATGGTTGTCAAAACAGCTTTGCAAGAAGACGTGGACGTTATCGGAATCAGTATTCTGTCCGGTGCACATAACACAGTTTTCCCTCGCATTATTGAACTCATGAAAGAGAATGTTATGGAAGATGTGTTATTGATTGGTGGAGGTATTATCCCTGACGATGATTCACAAAGGCTCAATAAACAAGGTGTAGCAAGGCTTTTCCCTCCGGGCACTTCCACAGAAGAGATTACTGAATACATTCAACACAAGGTTGTAAAATAGAACTACTTTACGGGCTTAAATGCTTCGAATGTTTGTAGGCAATCCTTGCAATAGTGGATGGAACGACACAAAGTAGGTCCGAATGGGCTTTTCATCTCCGTATTGGTGCTATTGCAATGAGGGCAAGGCATGTGTTTGAGTAATTCTGCATAATCATTGCCCGTGGTGGGTGGAGGTGGTGCGAGTCCATGTTTTTTTAATGCAACCAAGCCTTCTGCAGTTATCATAGACGTATTCCATTGAACTTCAAAACTTGTCTTTGCCTTTGGATTTGGAAAGCCTTTTTCTTTGAGTTTGTTCTCCACCAGAACTTCCATATAACGCAATGCAGGGCATCCCGCAAAAGTGGGTGTTAGAGTAACATTGGTTCCCAAATCTGAGACTTCTATATTAGTAACAATGCCTAAATCTATTATGGAAATAGTAGGTATCTCAGGGTCTGACACCTCGTATAGAGCTTGCCTAACAACTTCTGTATTCATATTCTTACCATTCTGCAGCAGGGTCAATCCTAAACACCTCTGTCATTTCATCCAGCAAGGGTTGAAGATAATTTGTATGTTTACCTTTTCTACCTCCTAAAGCAGGTGCCACAGAATTGTTTTCAGGTATTCTTAAGCCCGCTTTTGCTAATATACCCGAAACTGTTGAGAGCCATCTTCCTTTGAGAGCATCTTCACCTTCAAATATACCTTCTGCAATAAGTACATCTTCAAAATTCCCTTTTTCAAAAATACCCAAGGCAAGAGACCAGGTTTCGTTCAAAGCGTTTTGCAGCTTGATTTTGCTTTCTTCGGAAGCACTGCCCAGCTGGGTAATCCAGACATCAGCATGCATAGTGTGATATTTGATTTCGCCTTTAATTTTTCTTGATAAAAAAGTAAGAGGTTCGAAAGACGAATTTGCCAACATTTCAAAGCGAAGTAACTCAGCATTATCAAAGAAAAAATGACGCATTAGGCTGAATTCATATTCGCCTATTGGATATTCAACAAGGTGGCAGCAATGAAATTGCTCTGCATTACGCATAAAAGCAATGGTATCCGAATCCCCTTCTCCCATTTGACTTAAGATATCATACAAAGCTTGTGCATGACCTAATTTGTCCTGCGCCATAGAAGAAAATGCAATATCTTCTTCCAATATTGGACCCAAACCTGTCCATTCTGAGTTGCGATGACCTATAATCAGCTGATCGTCAGCCATTTTATAGAGCAAATCCTTGATTGCCTCAAATCCTTTTTCTGATATGTTCATAATGTTTGTTGCTTTTCTTTATATACTTTAATTCTATCCATCACTTTGTAGTAACCCGGGTCGCGATAGGTTTTGACTTCTTCACTTTCAAAAATGTCTGCATCATCATAATCCGATGCAAAAATATTGGATGATTTTGCCACCCAAAGATTCACGCATATTCCTCTGCGCCCATATACTTCTTTTGCAAATAAGAGCGCCATCTCTGCATTCGGTGCATGCACACATCCTACATGTTGGTGGTGCTGTCCACGTTTAGTTTGGTGAAAAACTTCATAAGTCTGCCACTGGTCTAATTCTTTGGCTTCATCAAAAGGTTTTTCTAAATCTATTTCGGAGCGTGTTATTCTGGGGTCTAATGATTTGATTTTCATTTTATTTATCAGTTAAATAATTAAACAAGTGGAGTTACATATTCAGCGTCTTTTTTCAATAAGGCTCTGCGCACCCAGCGCCCTTTTTCTTCTGCATATTTTCTAACGGCAAGTCTTTCTTTGTTGCACGGTCCATCACCATTAATGACTCTTTTGAAAACTTCCCAATCAGGTTCGGTATATTCCCACAAACCTGTGGATTCGTTCTTTTTCAATTTCGGGTCAGGAATGACCAAGCCTAAATCCCAAATTTTGGGCACATACATATTGAGAAACGTCTGGCGCATCTCATCATTGGTAGCCATTTTGACTTTCCATTTCATTAATGTTTTGGTATGAACAGAAATATTGTCGCTGGGTCCAAAAAAATGCATGATAGGTGGCCACCAACGTGTGAGTGCATCTTGCACCATGTCTCTTTGGGTCTTGGTACCTGTTGCCAAAAACACCACATTGTCATGACCATATTTCAAGTGAAAAGATTCTTCCACACAGATTCTATCCAATGCTCTGCAATAGGGTCCGTAACTGCCTTTAGAATTAGCTAATTGATTGACAATAGCACCGGCATCTATCAACCAAGATATAATAGCTGTGTCCGCCCATGTTTCAGCAGGATAGTTAAACACATTAGAATATTTTGATTTGCCACTAATCAGGTCATTAATCATGTCCTCTCGCGGTTTCCCCAATGTTTCTGCTGCGCTATAAAGCAACTGAGCATGTCCTACCTCATCTTGCACCTTAGCCATCAACGCAAGTTTGCGCCTGAAACCGGGTGCCCGAGTAATCCACGTCCCTTCGGGCAGCGCTCCTATTATCTCAGAATGTGCGTGTTGTTCAATCATCCTGATGAGTTGTTTTTTGTATTCTTTTGGCATCCAATCTTTAGGCTCGATTTTGTCACCCCCTTCGATGCGAGCTTCAAACTCGGCAAGTCTGGCAGGGTCTTCATCTTGTGTAAATTTGTTTGCGGGTTGATCTGGGTCGATGTAAGCGTTTCCGTACATGTTATTTAGTTTTTATTGTTAATGTTATTTTTTTAAGCCGGACAAAATGAAATCGGTAAGTTTGTCTGCAATTTCTTTTGGATTCATGTTGCCCTCTGGGCGATACCATTCAATTACCCAGTTAATAGCAGACAAAATCGTCAAAGTTGCAAATTTGATATCGCTTTCTTTGAACACCCCTTCATTTTCGCCTGTGGAGATAATTTCTCTATACCCTTCTTGGTATTTGTGCCTTAACTCAATGAACCTGCTCAAGTGTGGTTCGCTGAGGTTTTGCCATTCGTACAGAAATATATGGGTGGCATTCAAATGTGCGGTCAGAATTTCAATATGATTTCTAATTGCCATTCTAAGTTTCTCTTCACCATTAAAGTAAATATCATTGACTTCATCCAATGCTGTGATAAATTTATCCGCCATACCAAAACATGTCTCTTGCAAGATTTCCTCTTTGGAACTGATATGATTATAAAGACTTGGCGCCTCCATGTCTAAGGCTTTTGCCAACTCTCTCATCCCTGTTGCATGATATCCATTTTTTCGGATTAATTCTAATGCGGTATCTATGACCAACTGCCTCTTTCCAACTTTCATAACTAACTAATGTTAGGTCAGGCAAAGATAAGTACAAAGGATTTGAATATCCAAACTGAATTCAGTAATTGATAATTAACTATTTCTCAACAAAAAACTATCTGTCAAAATGCATGGCTATACCTGGTTTATGTCCTGTTAATTTATTATTTTCAAAAACACTGATTCCATTGACAAAAGTTTGCAATATCCGACCCCTAAAAGTGAAATCTTCCAATGGGCTCCACGCACACTTATACAAGATATTTTGCGGAGTAACGGTATAACTTGTATTTGGGTCAAACAAAACCAAGTCAGCAAAGTATCCTTCTCTGATAAAACCACGTTCTCTGACTTTAAAACACTTTGCCGGTGCATGGCTCATTTTTTCTACCACCCATTCAGGACTTGCCTTACCTTCCAAAGCCTTATGCATCATCATATTCAAGGAGTGTTGAACCAGCGGCAAACCACTTGGACTTTGAGGATAAGGAAGCGCCTTTTCTTCCAACAAATGAGGGGCATGATCTGTGGCGATAATATCTATTCTATTTTCTTTAAGTGCTTGCCAAATAGCTTCGCGGTCATTGATAGTTTTGACAGCAGGATTACATTGTATTTTGGAACCCAAAGTTTGATAATCTTCTTCACTAAACCAAAGGTGATGCACACATGCTTCTGCAGTGATTCTCTTGCTTTCAATAGCCCCTGCTTCAAAATTCATGGCTTCTTGCGCTGTTGTGATATGCAAAATATGTAGTCGTGTATTGTGTTTCTTTGCAAGTGCCATTGCTTTTTGGCTGGACAAAATACAGGCTTCTCTGCTCCGTATAATAGGATGTTGTGTTATGGGTATATTTCCATGAAATTTTTCTTTAGCAAGTTCAATATTTCTTCGGATAGTGGGCTCATCTTCGCAATGGGTGGCAATCAACATATTACTGTTAGCAAACACCTTCTCAAGAGTATTTTCGTTATCCACCAACATATCGCCCGTGGATGAACCCATAAAGATTTTGATACCACATACTCTGTCATCATCCAAAGCAAGGACTTCATCTGCATTTTTGTTGGTAGCACCAAAGAAAAAAGAATAATTAGCCGGACTGACTTGGGAGGCTCTTATAAATTTTTTTTCTAATTCTGCTTGATTGATGGTTTGGGGATTGGTATTGGGCATTTCCATAAAGGAAGTTACACCACCAGCCACTGCAGCCGCTGATTCTGTGGCAATTTCAGCTTTGTGTGTAAAGCCGGGTTCTCTGAAATGTACTTGGTCATCAATAACACCGGGTAAAAGCCATGCGCCTCTACCATCAATCACTTGATGAGATTTCGATAACACTCCTCCTCTTTCTATTCTGCTTATTCTGCCATTGGATATCTCAACATCAACCTCCTCTTTCTTGCCTTCATTTATGGCTATAATATTTGTAATAATTATTTCAGACATGTGGCAAAGATATTAGTTTGATTTGGTCAACTGATAGATAAACTCCTGATTTTATCATATATCTGCCGAATATTTGACACCTAAATAACTAACCTGATAACGCTTTACAACTACTTTTGCGAGGTAAATCTTATTTCATTTTGTCTTTTCATAATTATTATAAGCTATTAAATATTTCAGAGAAAGCAAGTCCGAAAGAAATTCAGACAGCTTATCATAAAATAGCTTTGCAATATCATCCGGACAAAATGCCCCAAGAACCCGGTGCAGAGGAATATTTCAAGATAGTGACCAAGGGATATAATTTGCTCAGCAATCCTAAAGAAAAAATCAAATATGACATACTGCTTTATGGGATTTTGCAGGAGCAGAAAAAAAACAAAGAAGAAGAAAAAAGATACGGGAGAAAGTCTTCTGTTTCTGTTGACGAAGTCAAACAAAAGATTGAAAACAATCTGCGAAATGCAAAGTTAGAAGCTCTTCGTTTATTTAAAAATAGAGAAAGGTATCTCAATCACAGAATCCGATACTCTATTCTTGTACTGGCTGCCATTTCCGGCTATTTGTATGTTTTCAACAACTGGTTTGTCAACGAAGCCGGTATGGATTATTTCAAAATAATCCTCGGATTCTTTGTTTTTGGTATTTCAACATTCTTCTTTTTCAACCATTTATACATTCACCTGCGCGCCTGCAACTATATCGGCAAATCATTAAAATACCCTTTTGAAAAGACATCAGCGTCTTTTTTTATTATTATCATTATTTGTGCACCCATCAGCATTATCGGATTCAATATCATTAAAAAGCAATACCATCTATCACATTACGGTGTATTAATTGAACCTTTAAAAATCAGCTATTCACAAAATAAAATCATCTACTCTTACATTGCCAACAACGAAATTATTTATAAATCAAGCAGCGATTACCCCGAAGCCACGCTTGTTTATTATGCAATCCATAAAAAACCAATTGTGAGGGTTTCTAAATACAATCCAAAAATTTCACGACTTGAGTTTATTGATTTGAACGTATCTAAACACCCTAAAATTTAACCCTCCAGCCTAACATCAACAAGATATAAACAAGGCAGATAAAAAAAACTTGTTTGTGTAACTTTGCACGATTTTAAAATACAATTCTAAATGCCTAAAAATAAATCTATAAAGTCAGTTCTCATAATCGGTTCTGGACCCATTATCATTGGTCAAGCTTGTGAATTTGATTATTCCGGAAGTCAGGCTTCGCGCAGTCTTAGAGAAGAAGGAATCACCGTAACACTTATTAACTCTAATCCGGCAACCATAATGACCGATCCAAGCACAGCAGACAACATTTATTTGTTGCCATTGACGGTTGAATCTATTGAGCAGATTTTAAAAGAAGTTAGAATTGATGCAGTCCTACCCACCATGGGCGGACAAACCGCTTTGAACCTATGTAAAGAAGCTGGAGATTTGGGGATTTGGGAAAAATACGACATCAAAATTATAGGTGTTGATTTAGCTGCTATTGATAAAACAGAAGACAGAGAAGAATTCAGACAATTAATGATAACACTTGGCGTTGGCATAGCCAAAGCCGAGACAGCAAACTCATTTCTGGAAGGAAAAGACATTGCGCAACGCGTAGGATTTCCATTGGTTATTAGACCGTCATACACATTGGGTGGATATGGAGGTGGGTTTGTGCACAGCAAAGATGAATTAGATGATGCACTTAAACGCGGTCTGGAAGCCTCTCCTACACACGAAGTTTTGGTAGAGCAAGCGGTTTTGGGTTGGATTGAATATGAATTGGAAGTGCTCCGAGATGCAAAAGACAATATGATTGTTGTTTGTACAATTGAAAATTTCGATCCGATGGGCATCCACACCGGAGACTCTATTACTATCGCACCTTCTTTGACATTGAGTGAAGTTGCTTATCAAAAAATGAGAGACACCGCTTTCAAGATGTTGAAAGGTATCGGTAATTTTGCCGGAGGCTGTAATATTCAGTTTGCACTCAATCCCGAAAATGAAGAAATTATTGCTATCGAAATCAACCCACGTGTTAGCCGCTCCTCTGCACTTGCATCTAAAGCAACCGGCTATCCTATAGCAAAAATAGCTGCAAAATTGGCAATCGGATACACTTTGGATGAACTCAAAAACCCTGTAACAAAAACTACTTCTGCCTTTTTTGAGCCGGTTCAGGACTATGTCATTGTAAAAATCCCACGTTGGAACTTTGACAAATTTAAAGGCGCTGATACTACACTCGGACTGCAAATGAAAGCTGTGGGAGAGGTTATGGGTATAGGTAGAAATTTTCAAGAAGCCTTGCAAAAATCATGTCAATCATTAGAAATTCGAAAATTTGGGCTAGGTGCAGACGGAACCATGAACAATATGAGTTTGGAAAAAATTGTGCATGGACTTGAAAATCCTTCTTGGGACAGACTTTTCTTGATTAAAGAGGCAATTGCGTTAGGGATACCTTTGACAACGATTTATAAAATTACTAAAATTGATCGTTGGTATCTTGAACAAATCAAAGACTTGGTTGATACTGAGAAAGAAATCAAACGTTTTACACTCGAAAACATCCCTTACGATATGATGTTAGAAGCCAAACAAAAAGGCTATTCTGACTATCAATTAGCATATTTACTAAAGAACTGCACTGAGGATGAGGTATATGCTAAACGACACCAAATGGGAATCAAACGCGTATTCAAGATGGTGGACACTTGTGCGGCTGAATTCACTTCACCCACCAATTATTACTACTCTACTTTTGAAGAAGGCGGTTTTAACGACAGCGTAAAATCAGATAAAAAGAAGGTTATCATCTTAGGTTCGGGTCCAAACCGCATTGGTCAAGGAATTGAATTTGATTATTCTTGTGTTCACGGGATTTATGCTTGCCAAGAAATGGGATACGAAGCTATCATGATAAACTGCAATCCAGAGACAGTTTCTACCGACTTTAATACTGCGGACAAACTTTATTTTGAACCTGTATTTTGGGAAAATATTAAAGAAATCATTGAGTTTGAACAACCCGAAGGTGTGATAGTGCAATTAGGTGGGCAAACTGCATTGAAACTGGCAGAAAAACTCAACGAATCAGGTATTAAAATCATTGGAACTTCATTTCACGATATGGATCTGGCAGAAGACAGAGGACGTTTTTCTGACCTATTGAAAGAACTTGACATACCCTACCCTAAATACGGTGTTTCAGAAACAGCTGACGAAGCCATTGCTATTGCCAATCAAGTGGGCTATCCTGTTTTGGTGCGACCTTCCTATGTATTAGGCGGACAAGGAATGAAAATCGTAATTAATGACGAAGAGCTTGAAAGTGCAGTAATTCATCTTTTGGGTGATTTGCCCGGCAATAGAGTCCTGATTGACCATTTCCTTGACCGTGCCGAAGAAGCCGAATGCGATGTTATCAGCGATGGTGAAGACAGTTTGGTTATTGGAATGATGGAACATATTGAGCCGGCAGGAATTCATTCAGGTGATTCAAGTGCGGTGCTACCGTGTTATAGTCTTTCGGAACAAGTGCAAACAGACATGCGTGATTATGCAATTAAGTTGGCAAATGCATTAAAAGTAAAAGGGCTGCTCAATATCCAATTTGCAATCAAAAATGAAAAGGTATATGTAATTGAAGCAAACCCAAGAGCATCCAGGACAGTGCCCTTTATTTGCAAAGCTTACAAGTACCCATATATCAATGTAGCTACCAAAGTCATGTTGGGAACTCATAAACTGAAAGATTTTACAATTAAACACGATTTGGACGGATATGCAATTAAGCTGCCTGTCTTTTCATTCAATAAATTCCCGAACGTAAACATGGAGTTAGGACCTGAAATGAAATCTACCGGTGAGTCAATCTATTTCATTAAACACCTGAAAGACCCTTATTTCAGAGAACTTGATAAGAAAAAGAGCATGTATTTAAGTCATTAATTATGGGATTATTAAGAACCGTTTTCTATGCAGTGATTATATATTTTGGATGGAAACTTGTAAAAAACATGTTTACCATCAAGGATAATAACAAAAACGACAATGCTCAACCGCCATCAGGTGGTAATCCCAAGAGGAGTAATGACAGTGATGGCGAATATGTCGATTATGAGGATATAAAATAAAAATCCTCATTTTTGCTTTCAATTCTTGCCTTCTTCAATGCTCATTCATAACTACTTCTTTATTCGCGATTTTGTTACATCTATACAATCATCGATTGTGGGTATAAGGCTTAACTCTTGTTGGGGCATAAAACAAGAAGAACTTTATCTTCTCTTTGAAAATGACACCACAATTCAGTCAATTTTTTGTGAAGGAAACTGCCTGTATGCTCTGTTTGAAGACGTCCACTCAAATGTTAAAAATGCCAAACCGCGTTTTAGAACTTTGTGGGGTAAGAAAGTTACCGCAATCAAGACAATGCAATATGAAAGGATTTTTTATTTTGAATTTGAGGATAATTCAAAATTGGTTTTCATGCTCTATGGCAGACACTCCAACATATTGTACTTTGATATCATACCGGAACAACCTAAGGAGATTTTCAAATTCAGTATCGTATCGGATATGAAACGAGCTTTTCCAAACATTGTCGGACCTACACGTATAGATATTCAACAAAATACCTACTTAAGTTCCTTCAGATTTATTCCAAAAGAAATTGCAGATTTATATCCCAACTCCCAGTTCAACAAACCCGAAGAATTTTATGAATTCTTAAACAACATGCACCTTAATTGGCAATTAATCAACAATCAGATTATGCCTACAACACAAAAATTACACAATAACGTATTTGATGTTCTTAGACAATACTATATTGCTTATTTGTCAGAAAATCGAAATATCGAACTCAAGACCAACCTTATACGAATAAGAGAAAGTGATTTAAAGAGAAAAACCAAAGCCTTGGCAGCAGCACAAAAACATTTGCAACACCTGAAAAATGCACGTTCATTAAAAGAAATTGCAGATCTGATTATGGCAAATTTACATGTGTTTGAGCAAGGGAAAAAACTAGCAGAAGTAGATGATTTTTATTTGGGCGGCAGAACCCTAATCAGCATACCTGACAACCATTCAGACCCGGTCAAATATGCAGAAAAACTTTACAAAAAGAGTCGCGGAATTCAACAAGAGATTGAAATAGCTCTGAACAAAATTCAGTCTCTAAAATTGCTTACCTCTCAGCTCCAATCAGAACTCCAAGTTATTCAAGTTGCAACTTCATTTAAAGAACTTAAAAAATACAGCACGAACATAAAAAAAGAACAACAAGCAGAACAAATGCCTTACCACGAATACTGTCTGGGAAAATACATCATTAGAATTGGAAAAAATGCCAAATCGAATGATGAAATTCTGACACATTATTCCGGTAAAAATGACTTGTGGCTTCACGCAAAAGATTATTCCGGTTCGCACGTTTTTATTAAAAGAAATAATAAGAAAGAAAATATTCCTGAAGATGTAATTCAAAAAGCTGCATCTTGGGCTGCATGGTTTTCTAAAGGAAAAACTCAGACACTTTTGCCCGTAATTGTTACAGAAAGAAAATATGTAAGGAAAGGCAAACACCTTAAACCGGGTCAAGTTATTGTCGAAAAAGAAAGAACAGTTATCGTCAAGCCTATTAAGCCAGATTCATAAATTTCAGATTGAAACATGTCAAAACTATCCAATAAATTAAGGCAAATGTCCATTATTATAGATAATAGAATTGATGCAACCAAATGAATATCAATACGTTTACAAAACGTAGAATGATTAACGATATTCAATGATAAAAAATAATGGAGATTCATTATGCAATGTAACAAAAAAAAGTATTTATTTTTGTGGTATATAATTTGCAACCTAAATTGGTGAAAGCTTATGATAAAAAAAGTACTATATAAAACTCTCATTTTATTTGCATTGATGTTTGTTGCGTATACCCCTAAAACCTTTGCACAGCAACCAACTCAAGTTTCAAATGAAGATTTAAGAGCAAAGATTTATCCGTCTGAAATCAAAGAAGGATATTTTTTCATTACCATTCAGGAACCAACCGAAATCAATGAATTAGACATAAAAATTGTCAACCTTATAGGAAGTAAAACAGATTTTACGGTTGAAAAAATGATAGATGGTAGATTTCGTATTGATTTGGAAAATATCCCCAGTGGTATTTATATTGTGCGTATGACAAAAGGCCACAAACAATCTACTCAACGCATTATTGTCAGAGGAAATTAATTGCTTTTTGCAAGCAATTCTTCGGCATTTTTAATTGCTTTTTCACCGGGAGTTTTTCCGCTTAAAAGCCTTGCTATTTCCAATATTCTTTTCTCACCTGAAAGCTTTGTTAATACTGACATTGAATTCTCTTTATCTGTGATTTTGTGAATACAGAAATGACTGTCCCCCTTTGAAGCAACCTGCGGAAGGTGTGTAATGACAAGAGTTTGTGTGTGTTTCCCCATTTTACTAATTAAGCTCCCTACTTTCATGGCGGTTTCACCTGACACACCTGTATCAATTTCATCAAATATGGTCAAGTAATCTTCACCATCAGAAATTGACTTAAAACTCAACATCAATCTTGACAATTCGCCACCTGAAGCCACATTTTCAAGACTTTGCATAGCAACACCCGCATTTGCAGAAAACAAGAAACTTATTTTATCACCTCCCAATACTGTCCAGTTATTTCTATCTAATGATTCAATATGAATTTCAAAAGACGCGGAAGGAATCTCAAGTTCCTTCAATGTAGCAACAACTTTGGAAGCTAACTCTCCGGCATGTTTTTTCCGTCCCGAACTAAGTTCAGAAGCGAGTTGCAGCAACTTGTAATCTAATTTTTGAAGTTTACTTTCATAATTCATTATTTCAGTTTCGAGAGAGGCGAAATTCTGCAAATTACTTTCCAAACTATCCCTCATATCAATTAATTCTTGTAACGACATTGCATTATGTTTA
Organism: Bacteroidota bacterium; assembly: GCA_023957335.1. Taxonomy (NCBI): domain Bacteria; kingdom Pseudomonadati; phylum Bacteroidota; species Bacteroidota bacterium. The sequence continues at coordinate 217,958 of JAMLHC010000002.1, forward strand.
CGTTTCAAGTTCTGAAATAAAGACAACCTTTCTTCTGTTTCAAGCAGTCTCTGTGGGTCAACCTGTATGCGCCCGCCCTTTCTACCCACATCCTTTGCTACTTCTTTCAATTCTAACCAAGCACTCTCAAAACGCTTGAAATCATCTGCAAATGTTTGACTAATCTGGGAAAGGCTCTTAAACTGATTGCGAATTTCTGAAATCATACTTTCTACACTCTGCTCACCACCGTCAACACCATAACCAATGGCTTCGGATAAATTCATAATTTCAGAGGCATTTGACAATATTTTCTGCTCATCTTCCAATGCTTTTTCTTCTTCAATATCTGCAATATTTGCTTTGATTAGCTCATCCAAAAGGTATTTTTGAAAATCCTGTTCTTTGACAGCATTCGCTTGCTTTTGCTTAAGTTCAGCCAATATAGTCTGTGTTTTCTTGACCTCATTATATGTTTCTTTAAATGCAATCCGAGTTTCAAAAGTCTTTGCATAATTATCTAAAAGGTCAATCTGATAGCTATTGGATTTAATAAAAGTAGTTTCATGCTGACTGTGCACCTCACACAATGTTTCTCCTAACTCTTTCAATATTTGTACACTCACAGGAGTATCATTCACAAAGCATCTGCTCTTGCCTGCAGTGGCAATTTCACGTCTGATGATCAGTTCTGAGTTCACATCTAATTCATTTTCTTGCAAAAATTCTCTTATAGCAATATTGTCACCTATTTCAAAAATGCCTTCTAAAATTGCTTTGTCTTTAAGCCCGGCAACAAGGCTACTATCCAACCTAGCTCCTATAAGCAGATTGACTCCTTCCAAGAATAGAGACTTGCCAGCCCCTGATTCTCCCGTTATAATATTTAACCCAGTAGAGGGTTCAAAATCCAAATGATTAAAAAGGAAAAAGTTTTTATATGTTAATTTTTTCAGTACAGTCATACTCACAAACTCAATGTTTCAGCTAATTTCATAAATTCAAAATTAAATACTTTTTTCATGCTGATTGCATCTGCAAATGTTGTAAAAATCAATTTGTTATCTACTATACCTAATGCTACATTAGTTTTGTTATTAAGCAATGCTTCTACTGCGGCAGAACCTAAGCGAGAAGCCAATATGCGATCGTTTGCAGATGGCGAACCTCCTCTCTGAATATGTCCCAATACAGTTACTTTAGACGTAAAGTCAGGGAATTGACCCTGAAACTTGGTCGCAATTTGAATCGCATTTCCCTCTTCCTCCCCTTCTGCCACAATCACAATGGAGAATCTCTTTTTGCGTTTTGATTTATTCTTAAACTTTGCTATAAAATCTTCATAATCATTCGTAATTTCAGGCAACAAAATGGATTCTGCTCCACTTGAAATACCTGAGTACAAAGCAATATGTCCTGAATGTCGTCCCATCACTTCTACAAAAAAAACATTGTTATGCGATTCCGCTGTATCTCTTATCTTATCAACAGCTTCAACAACTGTATTGATTGCCGTATCAAAACCTATAGTAAAATCGGTTCCATAAATGTCATTGTCAATAGTCCCCGGACACCCAACAGCAGGGATACCAAATTCTTCGCTGAACACTTTCATGGCGGTATAACTACCATCTCCTCCAATACAAATTAAGCCTTCAATACCATGATTTTGGATATTATGAAAAGCCTTTCTCCTTCCTTCTATGGTTTTAAACTCATCACTTCTTGAACTTTGGAGGAAAGTACCGCCTCGCTGTATGATGTTGGCTACATCATGGGTTTGTATTAAATTAATTTTGTTCTCAATCAACCCTTGGAGTCCTTCTTTCACTCCTAATACCTCAATTCCTTTAGCACAAGCAGTTCTGACAACGGCTCTAATACAAGCGTTCATACCGGGCGCGTCACCTCCACTTGTAAGCACTCCTATTATTTTCATAATTGCAACAAAAATATTGTTTATTCTAATCCCATAAAAACAAAAAAGGCGACCTCAACAGCCGCCTTCTCTATTATCTTAAAATATTACTTATTCTATCACTCCTGAATAGTCAAATTCAACGTGGTCAGTTTCAACTATATATATTTGAATGATATATACTCTTTGATTCTGTGAAGATTTGATTAATAGAAACTTGTATTCAGTAGATTCTTCAAGTATCTGAGGAGTTTCTGTTAATTCTGCACCACTTGTAGTCCAAGCATTATCAATGTCCTCGTACTTGCCAAATCTATCAAGTCCAACGGCAGAACCGGTGTATAATTTAAATTTACTTCCATTACCTGAAACAAACTTAAATCCATTCCCTGATTTAGCTAATTCGATATCATGTGTGGCTTTTGCAACCGACTTATCCACAGACACGGCATGAGTTAAATCGAAAGCGTTGTCTTGGTCTCTGTCCCATACAGTGCCTGTTCTTTGATCTACACTGATACTTGGGCTTACCTCAACTGATACTTCAGTTATATTTCCATCTTCATCAGTAGCTTTAAGTGTAAAAACAGCAATCTCTGCAACCACAACTCCATCCGTTCTAAACTGCTGTTTAACAAGTGTTTTTGTAGGATAAGCTTCGTTCAAAGTTGTATCAAAGAGAGTGGTTTTAACGCCTTTACTTGGCCCGGCAATATTTTCTCTGATTATTTGCAAGCTCTTAACTTTCTTACTGTGTGTAATATTAACTCCAATATTTATTTTTACACCTATATCCAGTGTTCTGTTTTGATATGTCCAATACAAATCACCCACCGTTCCGGTTGTGTAAAATTCAAGCTTAGGTCCTTTTCCATTGTTTGTAGTTCCTCCACCCCCATTGTTATTATTGCCGTTTCCGTTGTCTTTGTCTTTTTTACATCCGGATACAGAAAAAGCAACAGCGGTTGCTAACGCAAAAACAATTAATGTTAGTTTCTTTAATTTCATAATATGTTTCTATTTAGATTAGTTTGCAAAGATAAATATTTACTCTACCTATACAACAACAAACGAAATTTTCACCCCCAAATTAATTTATAAATATATGGAAGACATTACTATTATTGACTGGCTTTTCATTGCAGCCGTTATTCTCGGCACGGTAGGAATTGGTATTTTCTATGGACGAGGTTCAGGTAAAAATTACGATAGTTTTTTTCTGGGTGGTAGAAATATGGGGTGGATTGCTGCCGGTATTTCGATGGTGGCAACGACCTTTGCAGTGGACACTCCTTTGGCGGTAACAGAAATGGTAGCGGGTTATGGGATTGCAGGAAATTGGCAATGGTGGAATTTTGTAATTGGTGGAATGTTAACTGCTTTTTTCTTTGCCAAACTCTGGTATCGCTCAGGTGTAAAGACTGAAGCGGAACTAATTGAACTCCGATATTCAGGCAAAAATGCGCGTGGGCTGAGAATCTTCAAGTCTGCTTATTTGGGCTTGTTTATCAATGTATTTATCATGGGCTGGGTAAACCTTGCTTTTGTAAGTATTCTCAAAGTCTTCTTTGATGTTGACGAGACCCAATCATTGATTATTTCTTTTGTCATGATGTTGCTCATTGCCATATACAGCACTTATGTCGGGTTAAAAGGAGTTATTATTTCTGATAACTTTCAGTTTATTACTGCGATGATTGGTTGTATTGTGCTGGCGTTTCTAGTGGTACGTTCTCCCGAAATTGGCGGGCTATCAGGCCTCAAAGAAAAGATACCTGCCGAAACCCTATCCTTTTATCCTGATTTTACATCCAATGGTGCAAACCCCTCATTACCCTTATTATCTTTTATCACTTTTTTAGGTTTTGCATGGTGGGCAACTTGGTATCCCGGTAATGAACCCGGTGGAGGCGGCTATGTAGCACAAAGAATTTTGAGCACAAAAAGTCAAAAGGATGCCGGACTTTCTGTTTTTCTTTTTCAAGTACTTAACTTGTGTATTCGTCCCTGGCCTTGGATTATCGTAGCTCTTTGTGCATTTGTGTTGTATCCGGGCAGTGGCAAGGAAGGTTATGTTATGGCAATGAGAGATTTTATGCCGGAGGGTATTAAGGGATTGATGCTGGCTGCTTTCTTCTCTGCATATATGAGTACTATAAGCACACATCTGAATTGGGGCTCCGGCTATTTGGTAAATGATGTTTTGCCTGCACTTAAAAAAAATCTTAGCGAAAAGCAAAAGGTAGGTTATGGACGATTGATTATTCTTTTTTTTATGGTAGCCTCATGTATTATTTCATTGTTTATGAATTCTATTGCCGGTGCTTGGATTTTCCTAATGGAATGTGGTGCAGGTTTAGGCTCTGTCTTAATTCTGCGTTGGTTTTGGCATCGGATTAATGTCTGGTCTGAAATTACAGCAACTTTTGCTCCTTTTTTGGTCATGATTATAATTACCATTCTCAATCATACGGGTAATGTAAAAATTGAATTTCCCAACACATTTTTCATCACATTCAGTTTCACAACTGTGGCGTGGTTAATTGTTACTTTTCTCACCAAACCTGAGGATAATCAAACTCTTGCTAATTTTTTTGAAAGAGTGCAACCGCCATTAGGTTGGAAAAAATTCAGAGTTGAATCAAAAGACAAAAAAGAATTTTATTATTTGGTGCTCACATGGTTTTTTGCAGTCATAATGTCATATTCATTCCTTTTTACCATTGGCAGCATTATGCTTAAACCACTTCAAGAAACAATCATTTACTCAATAGTACTCGTGTTATCAACCACCGGCTTGGTGTTTTTTGGCAGAAAAAGTTTCTTTCAATAGTTTTGGCACATTGATTGAATCTTCATTGACCACCGAGAATTATGAAACACATGTTTGACGAGAACCCCATAAGTTTTATTACTGAAGAGTCTGAGAATCAAGAGTTTTTACCACTTCTATCCCAACAAGAAGAGGATGAAATGAATAAACAACCTATTCCCGACACCCTGCCAATTTTACCGATTAGAAACACTATTCTCTTTCCGGGTGTAATTTTCCCTATTACTGTTGGCAGAGACAAATCCATAAAACTGATAAAAGATGCCAATCGAGGCAGCAAAATCATAGGTGTTTGCGGACAAATCAACCCCAATCAAGAAGACCCTGAAATTTCTCAGTTATATAATATTGGGACTGTTGCCCAAATCATGCGTGTATTGCGAATGCCCGATGGTAACACTACTGTCATTATTCAAGGTAAGCGCAGATTTACGATAACAGAAGAAATAAAATCTGAACCTTACTTAGTTGCAAAAGTTCAAGCTATTGAAGGTGAAATTGTAAAAGATTCACGCGAACTCAAAGCATTGATTTCTTCAACCAAGGATATCGCATTAAAGATTATCGAACTTTCTCCCAATATCCCTTCTGAAGCTGCTTTTGCTATCAAAAATATTGACAGCAATCAATTTTTAGTTAACTTTATCGCAAGCAATCTGAATATTTCAATAGCTGAAAAACAGGTTTTACTTGAAAAAAACAACCTCATTGACAGAGCGACTTTAGTACTTGAGCATTTGACCAAAGAGATGCAGATGCTTGAGCTCAAAGACAAGATACAATCCAAAGTAAAATTTGATATTGACAAACAACAACGCGAATATTTCCTTCAACAACAAATTAGAGCCATACACGAAGAATTAGGTAGTGATTCTCCCGATAAAGAAGTGGAAAGCCTACGCGCAAAAGGCAAAAAGAAAAAATGGTCTAAAGAGACAAAAGATGCCTTCGATAAAGAATTGGAAAAACTACTTCGAATCAACCCTGCTGCACCGGATTATTCTGTTTCGCTCAATTATGTTCAACTCATGCTGGATTTGCCCTGGGACGAATGCAGTGAAGACAAATTTAACTTAAAGTCTGCACGGGAACAGTTGGACAAAGACCACTTTGGTTTAGAAAAAGTTAAAAAAAGAATCTTAGAATACTTGGCAGTTCTGAAGCTCAAAGGTGACATGAAAAGCCCAATTCTTTGCCTTGTAGGACCTCCCGGTGTGGGAAAAACTTCCTTAGGCAAAAGCATAGCCAAAGCCATTGGCAGGAAATATGTTCGTATGTCATTGGGCGGTTTACACGATGAATCAGAAATCAGAGGGCACCGCAAAACATACATAGGTGCAATGCCGGGACGAGTGATTCAAAACATTAAAAAAGCTAAAACATCTAACCCTGTTTTTGTACTTGACGAAATTGACAAAGTGGGAAGAGATTTCAAAGGCGACCCATCATCTGCTTTGCTTGAGGTATTAGACCCCGAACAAAACAACGCCTTCCATGATAATTATCTTGAACTTGACTATGATTTATCCAAAGTTATGTTTATTGCCACCGCAAACTCACTTGACACCATTCAATCAGCCTTGTTGGACAGGATGGAAATCATTGAAATCAATGGGTATACAGTAGAAGAAAAAATTGAAATTGCAAAAAAATACCTCATTCCTAAACAACGCAAACTACATGGATTAAAAGCCACAGAACTCAAGGTTTCAGAGAAAGTGCTTGAAAAATTGACAGAAGAATACACACGCGAATCCGGTGTGCGAGGTTTGGACAAAAAAATTGCTTCTTTAGCCCGTCATAATGCTAAAAGTATTGCTATGGAAGAAACATACAATCCCAATGTTACGTCAGAAGACCTTGAAAAAATTCTGGGTACAGAAAAACTTGAAAAAGAAAATTACGAAAACAATGATATTGCAGGATTGGCAACCGGTTTGGCTTGGTCTCCGGTAGGTGGCTCGATTTTATTTGTTGAAACTGCATTAGCGCGTGGAACCGGCAAAATCACGCTCACCGGACAATTGGGTGATGTCATGAAAGAATCCGCAACAACCGCCTTAACCTACTTGAAATCAAATAGCGATTTACTAGAAATTGACTATCGCACATTCTCTTATTGGGATATTCATATACATTTCCCTGCCGGGGCAATTCCTAAAGATGGACCCAGCGCTGGTATTACTATTTTGACTGCATTAGCTTCGTTATTTACCCAAAGAAAAGTTAAATCTCATCTTGCTATGACAGGCGAAATTACCTTGCGTGGGGCTGTACTGCCTGTAGGTGGAATCAAAGAGAAAATATTAGCAGCCAAACGCGCAGGAATCAAAGAAATCATTATGTGTAAGAGCAATCAGAAAGATGTTGAGGATATTCCTGCGAGCTATTTGGAGGGTTTGAAATTCAATTATGTCAAAACAATGAAGGACGTCTTAGAATTAGGTTTAACAAAGGATAAAGTAAAAAATGCCAGAAATCTATTTGCCCCTGTTCAAGAAGCTCTTGACAAAGAGAAACAACAGAAACAAGTTTTGGTGAATTAATTTCAAAATACAATCTGTATTTGCATGAACTAAGTTAAGCTAATAATCCCTAAGTTTGGCCTGTGATTCAACACAAATCCTTTTTGAAGAAATTTCTTTTAATCACATTCCTCTTTGCAGGCTCGCAAGTACATGCACAATTAGCCGGCAATTCAGTTTTCCCATTTCTTAAACTTGACCCAAGTGCCCATGCGACAGGGATGGGAGGCACTATTATCTCGATTCCCAATGCCGACTTATCTACCGCTTTGACAAATCCTTCCGTGCTTAACCATCAACATGACAATAATATATCGTTAAACTACAATAATTATTTCTCGGATATTAATTACGGACACTTCTCTTATGCAAAAAAGTTGAATTCCACAGACAAAGCTTGGACCTTTGCAGGACAAGTTCTTTATTTGAATTACGGAAAATTTGACGGATATGACTATACCGGAGAAAGTACCGGCAGTTTCAAAGCCAATGATTTGATGTTTGGACTGAGTGCTGCCAAGCCACTGAATGATAAATTCAGTGTGGGAAGTACATTCAAAGTTATTTATTCCACCTTGGAAACCTATACCGGCACCGGTATAGCATTTGACTTAGGTGGATTTTATAATGATACTGCCAACGGATATTCCATGGGAATTGTAATGCGGAATCTCGGGTATCAGCTACTTTCATATAGAGGGACTGAGCGTGCATCACTACCATTTGATTTTAATTTTGCTACTACATTCAAACCCAAACATGCTCCGTTTAGGGTGAGTGTTTTGCTGCATGATTTGCAAAAGTTTGATTTAACTTATGATTATACTGACCCTTTCAACCGTAAAATAGATGAAAATAATCAAGTTGTAAACCACAAACCTTCATTGGCAGATAAGATAATCAGGCATATTACAGTTGGAGGAGAAATCCTGCTTAGCGAGAATTTTAACATTCGCTTTGGCTATAATCATCAACGAAGACAAGAATTAGGAACCGAAGTAAAAAAAGGTGTTGCAGGTTTTTCATGGGGCTTCGCTTTTAAAATTAAAAAAATAAGATTTGAATATGGTAGTGCCGGATATTTCCCGGGATACAATTCCAACCTTTTCTCTGTCATCCTTGACCTCAACGAATTTTATCATTAAAAAATGGCAAGGACACACAAGAAAATAAACATCGCGATTGATGGTTGGTCTGCATGTGGCAAAGGAACTATGGCAAAAAGCCTTGCAAAACATTTTAACTATCTCTTTATTGATACAGGCGCAATGTATCGCGCATTTACATTGAACGCTCTTCAAAACAATATTTCATCAGATAACAACATAGCGATTGATGAACTCATTCGCAATTCTACCATTACATTTAAACAAAACCCAAAGACTCTTGATTTTGAAATTTATCTCAATGGAAATAATGTTGAATCCCTTATTAGAAGCCAAGAAATCAACAAGCATGTCAGCCGTTATAGCGAATTGTCTTCTGTGCGTAAATTTTTGGTCAAACAGCAACAACAAATTGCCATAGACAAGGGTGTGGTAATGGATGGGCGTGATATAGGAACTGTTGTTCTGCCGGATGCGGAGCTGAAAATATTTATGACCGCTTCACCCGAAATAAGAGCACAAAGAAGGTTTTTGGAGCTCAAAGAAAAACACAGTGATATTACCCTTGAAGAAATAGCGAAAAGCCTGCGAGAGCGCGACCATATTGACTCTACAAGAGAAGACAGTCCATTAAAACAAGCAAAGGATGCACGTGTGCTGGACAATAGCAACCTGACTCGCGATGAGCAACTGCAAATCGCATTGGAGTGGGCAAATGAAGCATTGGCAAAGTCATCTTGGTTGCCTTAGAATAATTGCGCCAATACCCTGAGGCATTGGCGCAAACAATACAAGCAATAAGTTTGAAATTAAATTATTCTTCTTCCAAAAAAGGATATTTATAATCTATTGGAGGCGTAAATGTTTCTTTAATGGTTCTTTGTGAAGTCCATCTTAGCAAATTAACCTTAGCACCTGCTTTGTCATTTGTTCCTGATGCTCTTGCGCCACCAAATGGCTGTTGCCCCACAACAGCTCCGGTTGGTTTGTCATTTATATAAAAATTACCCGCAGCATGTCTCAATTTGGTCGTTGCTAATTCAAGCGCGTATCGATCTTGTCCCATAATACTACCCGTCAATGCATAAGGTGAAGTATTATCCACTAGTTCAAGCGTTTCTTCAAACTTGTTTGCATCATAAACATATATAGTCAAAACAGGTCCAAAAATTTCCTCGCACATGGTGACATACTTTGGATTTTTGGCTAAAAGAACGGTAGGGTCTATAAAGTAACCTTTGCTTTTATCATGATTACCTCCAAAAACTAGTTCAACATCAGAAGAAGACTTAGCATTGTCTATATAATTTGCAATCTTATTAAAAGCCTTTTCGTCAATCACAGCATTAATAAAATTGCTAAAATCTTCAACCGGACCCACCTTCATTGATTTAAGTTGTGATACCAACTCAGTTTTAACTTCACTCCAAATGTTAGAGGGAATATATGCACGTGAAGCAGCAGAGCATTTTTGACCTTGAAATTCAAATGCGCCTCTTGCCAGGGCAGTAGCCACTTCTTTTGCTTTTGCAGAAGAGTGTGCTATTACAAAGTCTTTGCCACCGGTCTCTCCAACTATTCTTGGATAAGATTTGTATTTTGAAATATTATCTCCGATTTGCTTCCAAACAGACTGAAACACACCGGTAGAACCCGTAAAATGAATACCGGCAAAGTCAGGATGACTGAAAATCACATCCCCTGCAGATGGTCCATCAACGAAAATCAAGTTAATAACACCATCAGGGAGTCCGGCTTCGCGGAAAATTTCCATCAGTACTTGTGCGGAATAAATTTGTGAATTTGCAGGTTTCCAAACTGTCACATTACCCATCAATGCTGGGCTTGTTGGCAAATTACCTGCAATAGACGTAAAATTAAAAGGTGTTAATGCAAACACAAATCCTTCCAGAGGTCTATATTCCAATCGATTCCATATACCCTTGCTGTTTACAGGTGGTTGTTCACTGTATATTTCAGTCATATACTGTATGTTGAATCTCAAGAAGTCAGCAAATTCACACACTGCATCAATTTCAGCTTGAAAAGGGTTCTTGGATTGTGCTAACATCGTTGCAGCATTCAATTTTGCCCTATATGGACCGCTGATAAGTTCGGCTGCTTTCAGAAAAATAGCAGAGCGTTGCTCCCATGCCATTGCTTCCCACTTTGGTTTGGCAGCCAATGCAGCATTGATAGCTTGTTCTACATGAGATTTATCTCCCGAATGGAAAACTCCTATTTTGTGATGCAAATCATGTGGAGGAAAAATGTCTTTGGTTTTGCCGGTTCTAATTTCTTTACCTCCTATAAACATAGGAATATCAATAACCTGATTTCTCAATTCGGCTATTGCAGCTTTCAATTCTTTTCTTTCTTTAGACCCCGGTGCATAGTTGAGCACGGGTTCATTTTGAGGTGTAGGTACTTTAAAAAATCCGTTCATTTCTTTAATATTATTATCTGTTAAAAATCAATCAATTACTTTCCTTTAAAATTGGCTTTACGTTTTTCGACAAAGGCAGCCATTCCTTCCTTTTGATCTTCGGTAGCAAATAGCATATAGAAATTTTTGCGTTCAAAAAATAACGCTTCCTGCAAAGGCATTTCAAATGCTTTTAAAACACTTTCCTTAGCCATCTGTACTGCAATCGGTGACTTTTCAGCAATCTTTGCTGCTAATTTCAAAGCCTCATCAAGATACACTTCCACCGGCACTATTTTGTTTACTAATCCGTATTTCAATGCTTCGTCAGCAGAAATAAAAGTTCCTGTAAGTACTAATTCCATTGCCTTAGCTTTACCTATTGCTCTTGTAAGCCTTTGAGTTCCGCCTGCACCCGGCATCACGCCTATATTAATTTCAGGCTGACCAAATTGAGCGGTTTCTGACGCAATAATCATGTCGCAAACCATGGCAAGTTCGTTTCCGCCTCCGAGACAGAACCCACTGACAGCAGCTATAATTGGCTTCTTTGTTTTTCGGATAGTATCCCAAGTAGTAAACTGGTCTATTTTCAGCATATCAACTGCACCCCTGCCCGCCATTTGTTTAATGTCAGCACCGGCAGCAAATGCACGCTCATTTCCCGTAATAACAATAACCCTTGTATCTTCATCTTCGTCCAAGTCCAAGAGTGCATTTTTTATCTCCTGCATAAGTTGAAGATTGAGCGCATTCAACTCTTTTGGACGGTTCAGTCTAATGAGGGCAATATAAGGTCGGATGTTCTTTTCTACTTGTATAAACTCCATGTTTCTGCGTTAAAAAAAGGACTGCAAAGCTAAGAAAAAATAGGGACAAAAAGGACAACAAACTCACTGATTGACCGCATGAATAGAATAAATTGCAATCTATTTACAAGATACAATGAATACCAATTAGACGGAGTTTTCATTGAGAAACAAACCCAATCTGAACACAAATAATAAGATTGCCGTGTAGCGCAAGTAGCTACGCTCAGATATTTAACAAAAAATAAATGATTAGATATCCAACAGGGCAACTGCGGGATTGCTTCCATTGAGCAACATTTCAGGGTTTTCCAATAATGTTTTAACCATGTAGAGGAAGCTGACAGACTCACGCCCATCAATCACTCTGTGATCATAGGAAAGGGCAATATACATAATGGGGCGAATTTCAATTTTGCCATTCTCTACCCAAGGTCTTTCAACAATATTATGCATTCCCAAAATGGCGGATTGCGGAGGGTTAATAATCGGTGTGGACATCATTGAGCCGAAAACCCCACCATTGGTGATTGTGAAAGTACCTCCGGTCATTTCTTCTATTGAAAGTTTATTATCACGTGCTTTGACAGCCAGTCTTTTTACCTCGCTTTCTATTTCGGCAAGTGTTAATGTTTCTGCATTTCTGATAACGGGCACAACCAATCCGCGAGGACCCGAAACTGCAATAGAAATATCATAAAAATCATTCAAAACAATTTCATCTCCATCTATAAATGAATTGACCGCAGGCCATTTTTGGAGTGCTAATACACAAGCGCGGGTAAAAAATGACATGAAGCCCAAGTTGACATTGTGCTTTTCTTTGAATGCATCTTTATATTTTGCTCTCAAATCCATGATAGGCTTCATGTTTACCTCATTGAAAGTGGTTAGCATCGCGGTTTCATTCTTAGCCATCACCAGACGTTTTGCAATGGTTTTGCGCAGATTGGACATTTTTTCTCTTTTCGCGTCTCTGCCACCGTCTCCTTTTAAATAGCCTGCACCCTTTGCACTTCCTCCACCATGTTCAACAGCAGCCTGCAACACATCCATTTTGGTAATTCTTCCATTGAGTCCACTGCCTTTTACTTGTGATGCATTTAACCCATATTCTTTTAAAAGTTGTTCGGCTAAAGGACTTGCAGAATAGATTGCTTTTGCAACCGGTTGTTCTTGTTTGGGTGCAGATTTGCTTTGGGTTGTCAAATCTTTTGCAGGAGTCTCAACAGTTGTTTTTACAGCTTCCGGCTTGATGACTGCCGCTTTCACTTCGGTATTTACTGCTTTTTCAGGAGCTTTTGCAGTGGTATCAATCTTCGCCACCACATCGCCCACTTTAACGGTATCACCTTCCGCTGCAGTAAATTTTTCGATTATACCTGCTTTTTCAGCATTAATTTCGAGCGTAGCTTTTTCGGATTCAACCTCAATGATAGGCTGATCTAATTCAACGTAATCGCCTACATTTACAAGTAGTTTTGATATGGTTACTTCACTGATTGACTCTCCTGGCGAAGGAACTTTTATTTCTAATGACATTTTTATTTTGACTAATTAAAGTATTTGAAAGTTACCGTGCAAAATTAGGGATAATTTGTGTATCGAGTAATTAAGTTTGAAAGGTTTGCAATCAGAAGATTCTTCTTAATTTTCAGGCGTGAAAACGGACTTGTCTGAATTTGAGAAATTAAACATCAGTGCGCTGGGCAATTACAGCACTTCACGACTTAGCTTATTACAAAAAGAAATTGGAATCATTACAATAGGCGACCTGTTAAATCACACTCCCATTCGCTATTTGAACAAAACCTCCCATGTGAATATCGCTGATTTGCAACCAGGTTCGGAACAAGTACAGGTTCGCGGCAGAATTGAATCTGTAGAAGTGTTAGGTACTAAAAATGCACAGAGGTTGAAAGCTGTTTTCTGTGATGCCACCGGTTGTATGGAACTTGTCTGGTTTCGTTCCATTCCTTGGGTAAAGAAATCCTTGACTATAGGTCAAGTTTACACCGCTTTTGGCAGAGTAACTGAATTCAAGACTGTACTGTCAATGTCGCACCCCGAACTACAAGTCTATGATCCCAATAAAAAAGAGGAATCTAAAGGATTTATTCCAATATACCCTCTCACCGAAAAGTTAAAAGCGTCCAAGATTGACTCAAAATTTATTTCAGAGCTGAGCAAAACAGCAATCAACCATGTAAATTTCGATATGCCGGAATTTATTCCAAAGAAAATTATTGAAAAAATGGAACTTCCTTCTCGTGCAGATGCCTATAAATCTCTTCATTTTCCTGTCACATTGGAACTTGCACAGAAAGCGTTTGATCGCTTTAAATTTGAGGAAATTTTCCTATTTCAGTTGCGAAGCGAAAGAACCCGACTCACCAGAATAAAAAGTTCTGTTGGTCCCAATATTATTAAACCGGGTTATTTTTTCAATGAGTTCTACAACAAACACCTTCCTTTTTCCTTGACAGATGCACAAAAGCGCGTTATTAAAGAAATTTGGACAGATATGAAAAGCGGTGCACAGATGAACCGCCTTTTGCAGGGAGATGTGGGCAGCGGTAAAACCATAGTGGCATTTATCTCCATGTTACTTGCTATTGACAACGGTTTTCAGGCTTGTATGCTAGCACCTACAGAAATCCTATGCCAGCAACATTATGAATCACTCCAAGAATGGGCTATTCCGCTCGGGCTTAAGGTTGCACTGCTAACAGGTTCCACACCTAACAAAGAACGCGAAGATATGTTGCAAGACCTTGCCGAAGGAAAATTGTCTCTCATAACAGGAACACATGCTATATTAGAAGACAGGGTAGTTTTTAATAAACTCGGTTTGGTTGTCATTGATGAACAACACCGATTTGGAGTAGCTCAAAGATCGAAACTTTGGCTCAAGTCAAATCCTTCGCCACATATTCTTGTAATGACCGCCACTCCTATTCCTCGAACACTTGCCATGACTGCTCACGGAGAGTCCGACCACAGCATTTTGGACGAACTTCCGGCCGGTCGCAAACCCATAGTGACAGTGCACAAAGAAGAAAAAGACAGATTGGGTATTATGTCCTTTATCAAAAATGAAATTGAGAAAGGAAGACAAATTTACTTCGTTTTTCCATTGATAAATGAAAGTCAGGCATTAGACCTCAAAAACCTCATGGAAGGATATGATATGGTGGAGAGCTATTTCCCCACACCTCAATACAGGATTGCAATAGTACACGGTCAGATGCGACCTGAAGAAAAAGAGAAAGAGATGCAACGTTTTAAAGACGGGATTGCACATATCATGGTTGCCACCACCGTGATTGAAGTTGGGGTTAATGTTCCTAATGCCAGTGTTATGATAATTGAAAATGCAGACAGATTTGGATTATCGCAACTTCACCAACTACGAGGGCGCGTAGGGCGTGGAGCAGAACAGAGTTATTGCATTTTAATGACTGAAAATGAACTTGGCAAAACAGCCAATGAACGCATGAACGCCATGGTGCGTCACAACGATGGGTTTGAGATTGCCAAAATTGACTTGAAACAAAGAGGACCGGGAGATTTGCTTGGCACCAAACAAAGTGGTCTGCCGGACTTTAAGTTTTTAGACCTGGCAAAAGACGATTATTTTATATTTCTTGGAAAACAAGCGGCTGCTTATGTTTTGCGCGAAGATTCCACACTGGGCAAGCCTGAGAATGCAATGCTTAAAAGCTATTTACTTTCACATAGCAAAGACAATTTTTGGAGTAAAATATCTTAAGTCGTATCGTTTTAAAAATCTCGAGAACATCATCCTCGCTTGTCATTCGCTTCATTTGTCATAAATCCACCGGCTTCCAATCTTTGTTTCCAATACTCATAAAGAGATGGTCTATTTCCACTTGCATCTGCAATCCGTATCAAGATTTCCAACGCTATGGCGTTATCAGGATTGAGTTTTAACGTCCTAAGTGCAGTTTGATTTGCATTTTTAATATCACCTGTCAGATAGTAAAGCTTGGATTGTAACCCCATCGCAATATCATCTCGCGCATCGAGTTTGAACAAAGCAGTCAAATCTGATTGTGCTTTTCCATAATGTTTCAAGTCAATCTCAAGTGATATCAGCGCATCCATAAAGGGTGAAAAATGTGGTTTAATTTTTACAGCTTCTTTCATCCATTCCAATGCAAGAAGTTTGTTATTTATATTTTCAAAAGACTTTGCAATTCGATAAAAAGTCCATGCATCCGAGACAGAGTCTCGATTAATCTTGCCGGCAAGTGCAGGTATTTGAACAAACTCGTTAGCAGTATAATGAAAATAGATTTTGAGAATGATAGCATACTGCGAATTTCCAAGTTGGTTATAGAGTGTTTTTGCCTTTTGCAGATAGAAAGGATTGTGTTCAAATTTTTCATAATAAGACACATATCCTGCAAAAGTGCTTGTCACATCTGCTTGCTTAATATTGACAGAGCGCAAACCCAACAATTTCCCTTGCCCATGTGTGCTCTTGCGGTCATAATTTTTTCTAATAAAATGGTCATGCACAGTAACATGAGGAATATCAACGGCTCCGCTTCTGGGCATGTGACAGGAAACACAGTTATTGTTTTGCAATTTTATTTTGTTCTTATCTTCAGAACATACGGTTTTGGGAGTTGTATGACAGCTTTGACAAGTTTGATTAAAGTGTGCATCCGTCATTGAACGTACGCTTACATGCGGGTCGTGACAGGTGATACAAGTGAAACTCATATTAGAATTAAAGTTTTCTTCGTTGCCTTTATTGCTTTGAATAAAACACTGACTCATTTGCAAACGCTCGGAATGAGCCCCCATACGAAATTCCTCATCTTCACTGTATTCCGGCATAAACACCGTAAAAATTGAACTCAGTGGCATACCTGGTCTGAAATCATAAAAAGTTTTTCCGGGTTTGAGCACATTATCTCCCTGCAAATGACATCTTTGACAAACATCGGTCTGTAACTTATAAGGAAGTTTGCGTGGATTGACAATAGAAGAGTCAAACTGATAGGGGTCTTGAACAAATCTGCTTGTCAGCCTGCGAGCAACATGCAATTCCCCCGGACCATGACATCGTTCACAATTAATACCTTCGGGAATTTCAAAATATCGATTATCTGATAGCTGGTCGGGTGTTGGGTACGCATTGTGACAGGTCATGCACTCGGATTCGATTCTTCTTTCAAAACGAGGATTATTACCTCTGAATCCCGGTGGCAAATCCCACATTCCGCTTTGGGTGTAAAATGTCATGGGTGCCTGAAAAAGAAATCCGTTTCTAATAATCATGTGTGAGTTGGTATGATGTCCGGACCCGATGATATAATCAATCTTTTCTTTGCGCTGATAGACAGTATCGTCATTCAACAGTCTGAATTCTTTGATAAAGAAAATATCCCCTTCCCAAAATGAGGTATAGTGCAAATCTTTGAGTGTATCATACACGTGACCATCACCATGTCCAAAACTTGCACTCTTTTGTTTTGTTGCTTTCCCAAAAGACATTCCCATTTCGGTATGAGAAAATTGTTCAAACTTGTCTTCATGACATTGTCTGCAAACCTGGCTGCCAACATATTTTACAGAGTCATGTGTATTCAGATATGGACTTTCAAAGTTTGCGGCATTTGATTTATCGTGCGACTTAATACTCCCTGTGCATTGTGTAAGCACAAAGAATGAAGCAATAATAACGCATAGTACCAAAAATTGAGCTTTGTTATTTGCGAACATGAGTAACCACTGCAATGTTAATACAATCTATTAAACTTTATAGACACAGTGATGTTGTTACCTTATGTGTTTGCGATATTTTTTGAACAATAAAATACATTCAGCTTTCTACACAAGGTTCTTAAAGTGTTCTGCGTAATGATTAGATTGCGTGTATAAAACAAGTTGACAGAATTGTCAACTCAACTATCTAAAAACAATTCAAAAAAAATCAAATACCAAGTAAAGGCAGTGAAAGTCAAGGCGGAGTCACATGCAGATAGCTCTCCAACACCGCAACATAAGGTTAATTACTGCTTAATTACTCTGTGAATAGTGGATTTGCCTTCTCCTATACCATGAGTTATTTCAACAAAATACACACCCGGTGGCAAATCTGTCATATCAACAGACTGGGTTTTATATTGCTCAAGTACAAGGTTGCCAAGTGCAGAAAATATTTTGATATTAGGCTCGTGCACCCCTGCAATATCAAATCTATCAGAGGTGGGGTTAGGAGAAATTGAAACTCCCATTTCATTCCCTGACCAATAATATTTAACTATGGGTGAATACTGAAATTTATTATCCATATCCACCTGTTTGAGTCGGTATAAATTATAGCCGTTAAAAGGAGACTCATCAATGAATCTGTATGCAGCACTTTCGCAGGAACCACATCCGTCAACCTTGCCTATTTTCTGCCAAAATACACCATCTGTAGATTTTTCAACATCAAAATAATTGTTATTCTGCTCAGAAGCCGTTACCCAATCATATATAATCTGGGTTTCTGTGCCTGTCAAAGTTTGACTCTCATAGTGTACGGGCAGATAGACTGTCAATGAGTCAAAAGGTCTGAGCCAAAAAGAATATTGTCTTTCGGTAGGGTTATTTCTCCTTTTACCTATCACACCTGCCCTCATGTAAAAATATTGGACATTCGAAAAGTTCATCTGAACCATAGCCACTTTGTTTATGGTGTCAATATTGTTAAATACGGGGAAGTCGCTCACATTTACAACCCAACTTCCAATTATACCGGATGAAATGGTAGAACCGGGTATCCCAAAGGGCATTGAGGGAGCGCTCACATAATTAATTTCCTGAAAAGCATTATTTCCCGTACTGCTTCCACTTCCATCCAAGTCAACTACCGTAACCGGCAGACAAGCTAAAGTATCCAGATTATTATCAAAGCTATTAGAACCGCTGCCGTTTTTAGATGCAAATTCCACAAAAAATTCAGCCCAAGCTGTGTCAGTCGCTGAGGAAGAACTCGGAAATCTGACCATCGGCTGCCAAGGTTCATTATATCCTCTTGTTTTGTCTAAAGGACCTGCAGGTGTTTGATCCCAATTTGAAAGCGTAACAGAGGAAGAAGAGCGTGCAACCCATGTAATCCTCATAAACACATCCGGACTCGAATGAATTTGTACTACTCTCTGTCTTGTTCCTCCCGTAACTCCACTGCCACTGGGTGTCCAACTCACCCCAGTCGTAGGAGTCCCGATGACAACATCATAGGTGGGTAGCACACACTGAGCCTTAACAAGAGAAGTACCGAATAATAACAATATTACCAGTAATATCAACTGAGCATACCTTTTATAACTAATATATACCATATTGATTCCAAGCTAAATAAATGAAAAATTCAAACAAAGACCATCAAAAATAAAAGTATAAAATCAAATTTCCCTTACGCAAAGATAACTCCTTTTTTATTTTACACAAATTATTATACAAAAAAAAACAGCCTTCACCCTTTTTTCACCTCTAAGTTTTCTTACAAATTAATTACGTTTGCATACGACAATGCAAGTTACACAAGCCAAAATATCCCCCCTGTTATTTGCATTGCTTGCATGGGTGTTTTGTTTTGAATCAAAGGCGCAATCCTTGCCGGACTCTATTGCTCAGAAAACATTCACACTCAACCTCAACAAGGTTCAGATGTCAGATATCTTGAACGACATCAGTAAACAAACAGGCATGCTTTTCAGTTACAAAAATGCCACTGTTGTCAAATTGGGGAAATATTCATTTTCAAACAAGCAGCTTACCTTAGCTGTGTTTTGCAATGAATATTTAAAGTCCAGAGATATTAATTATGTTTTTATCCCACCCAATATCATTGTTCTAAATCCATTCAAACCAACTATTCCCAAAGCCTTTACAATCAATGGATTTGTTTCGGATAGTGCGAGCGGAGAAAAATTAATCGGCAGTAATATATTATTACCTAAAGAAAATGTAGGGGTAGCAAGCAATTACGAAGGTTTTTTTTCTATTCAAACTCATAACGATACATTGCGTATGCAGATTTCATATATAGGTTATCAAACTAAATCTTTAGAACTGCCCATTTCTGAAAACCTGAGACTTGATATTAAACTGTCACAGTCTCTTAGCCTACCTATTGTTATTGTTACCAACAAGGAAGATAAAAACTCTCTTACACAAGAGAACGGTAATCTTATCACATTAAAAGGTAAAAAAATTACTGATTTATCACCGTTATTCGGAGAGTCTGATGTGTTCAGAACCCTTCAATTATTACCGGGTATCCAATCCGTAGGAGAAGGCGCACCGGGTTTATTTGTCAGAGGCGGCAGTCCTGACCAGAATCTTGTGTTGTTAGATGGTATCCAAATTTACAATCCTATTCACATTTTCGGTTTTTACTCAATTTTTAATCCAGGGATTGTAAAGAATGTTGCATTAAACAAAGGATCATTTCCTGCTAAATATAGTGGAAGATTATCTTCAGTTATAGATGTTATCACCGTTGATGGAAATAGTCATAAAATCCAAGGAGAAGCAATGTTGGGAATAATGGGATCAAGATTGAGCATAGACGGGCCTATAGGTAAATCACATAAAACAACTTTTATGGTATCCGGACGTAGGTCTCATATTGATTTATTATTGGCTCCATTTCTCAAAGCAAACCTATCTACACAAAATGCGGGATTTCTCACCGCCTATTACTTTTATGATATTAATGCTAAAATAGTTCACCGCTTTAACAAGAACGCAAAAATCACACTCAGTTTTTATAACGGGGGCGATAATATTTCCTTAAACAACTCATTCAAACTTGACAACCTGCAACATAAAATAAAAGAAAAAGACAGACAGAGTTTTGCATGGGGCAATAAAGTTGCGGCAATCCGATGGGGGCAAATTTTATCATCAAAAACAATTCTAAAAACAACCGCATGGTATTCTTCTTATGATTTTGGTAACACAAGCAGATACTCTTTTGAAGAGACAACCAAAGACAGTTCATCGGAGAACTTTTTTGACTACCGTTTTGAATCTTTTATCAGGGACATTGGTGTTAATTCTGATATAGAATACTTTATTACAGAAAAGTGGAAATTGAATGGAGGAGTGCAATTCATATCTCACATGTTCCAACCCGGTGTAACCAGTTTAACGAGCAATCTCCCTAATCTCGAGCCGGCAGTCAACATTACTGAAACGAGTATGGGTAATGAAGCATCAGTCTATATAGACAACGGATTTAATGTCGGGAAAAAAATTAAAGTAAACCTAGGATTAAATTATACAGAGTTTTTAGTCCAATCTAAACAATACCCATCGCTTCAACCACGGGTTTCGGTAATGTATAATCTGAATAAGCGCTTTATTATCAGTGTAGGATATGCACAAATGCAACAATACCTGCACTTACTGGCTAACTCTTCGATCGGGATACCACAAGATCTATGGATATTATCTAGTGATAAAATCATGCCTCAGAATAACAGCCTGTACAATCTCAGTTTCAAGCAAGAATTAAAGTTTGTCGATATCGGACTTGATTTGTTTTATAAGAATATGAACAATGTGATTGATTATAAAGATGGAGAAAATTATCTGAAAAACACAAATAATTGGGAAGATAAAATCACCATTGGCACCGGCAAAGCAATGGGAATAGAGTTGTTTATAGAAAAAGAAATAGGTCGTTTTACAGGTTGGATTGGATATTGTTTGTCAAACAGTACAAGACAATTTGCTGACATAAATGAGGGTAAGCCTTTTTTATATAGGTACAACCGTACACATGATTTAAGTTCAACAGCATCCTATAAAATCAATGATAGAAACACTATTTCCATAAACTTTATTTATGCAACCGGCACACCAATCACCATACCCGAACAAATATATTCAGGACTTTCCGCCTCCACCCCAACTGTTGATATTTTCATCCCCGGCAAAAGGAATAACTTTATCATGGCAGACTATAACCGATTGGATATCAATTACAGTAATTACAAAAAGAATAAGTTAGGAATAAGAGTTTGGTCATTTGGCTTTTACAATGTTTATAATAAACAAAATCCATTTTTTATCTCACCTGGATACAATGACAATGGTGAACGCGTCTTGAGACAAGTAACACTTTTCCCCATCATCCCATCCATCACATACAAACAAGAATTTTGAGAAAAATACCATTCTATATTGCTCTTTTCTTATTGAGCTCTTGTACAAAGGATCTCCCCTTTCCAAATCTCAAATCGGAAAAAAAGATGGTTGTAAACTGCTTTGTTTCAGTTGGCGAACCTATTAGGGTACAAGTCAGTGAAACCTATGCACCTTCTGAAGACGGAAAAAACAATTTTATAATTGGGGCAACAGTAACCCTTCTGGATTCCATAGGCGGCATTTTAGATGTTTTGATGAGCGATACGACAAACGGTAGTTATATTTCATCAATTATCGCACTTCCTTCAACAACTTATTCTATTGAGGTTAGAGATGATTCTAAATCATATTATTGTACATCACAAAGCAGAACCCCCGGTTCCAAACCTTCATTTACCTCAGATACCTCACATATATTTTATCAAGGACGTCCGGATTTTTTTCAATTTAAAATTAAACTATCCGATAAGCCCGCAGAAGACAACTATTATTTATTTTATTGTTCCCGAACATACTATGAATACGTATACACTCATGGGCAACTCACTGATTCTTCACTCAAGACAGAATTTTTGAACCTCAATACAAATGATTATTGGTTTATCAGAAATAACAACACGCAATACTCAAAAAAAGAGTTATTGTTAGTCGATGACGGATTTAAAGGCTTGGTGGCTTATCCCAAATTTGGGACATTCTTAGCACCAACCAAAACCGCAGATGAACGCACAGTAATGATTACGTTGTATGTAAGTTCTTTATCCAAGGAGCGATACCTTTACACCAGTTCACTGAACGAATACCTTTTTTATCAATCAGACCCATTTTCTCAGAACACATCTGTTTTCTCCAACATAGCTTCCGGTTATGGCATCTTCGCTTCAGATTTTACCGATAAGATTGAATACCATTACTAAAGCCTAATATTTGAAATATTCCGGATTACTTGATTTCTACATCATAAATTTTGGCTTCAAGCCCCGGCAACTCTGTTTCCGACTTTTCAATTTCGTCAGCATTGTCGTCAAACTGAGCTCCATTAGTTGTTACGCGCAGCAGCCCTTTATCTATTTTTTCAAAACTTGTGGGCAGGGTTTCATCACAGCTATTGTAATCAATAGATCTGACTAAATTCCATTTTTGATTTGAGAAACTAAATACATCCATTCTGGACCAGCAGCTTTGAAACCAATAAGGAAAAAACACAAGTTCATTATATCCATCCTCATTGATATCATCCAGCACTTTCACTTCGCCACCTAAACTTTGTTGAATATAGATAGGTGGAAGAGTATTGCCAAAACTAACTTTGGTGATGCAGGGTCCATTGCAATCTTGCGGATTGTCTTCATTAGAATCATTCACAATAGGTGGTGTAATGAATATAGAATCCTGAATACTGTCATTATTAATATCTGAAATAACTATGTTTCCAGTATTCAATCCTTCAACTTGAGACTCATTCCGATTCATGACCTGAGAAGCAGAGTCCGCGCTGCCACTTTCGTCATCTATTGTTGAATTATATTTTCCATTAATACAAGATTGTAGTCCAAAATTGCAAAGCAATAAGAATGCTGTTAGCAATCGAAAAGCCGATTTTTGCATAATAAACATCTGATTATCTAACCCTTACACGATTTCCGGCACGGATTGTTGCATTTTGAGAAATTCCATTCAGTCTGCAAATCTGACTGATGGTGGTTCCATATTTCTTAGATATGCTATATAGTGTTTCACCATGCTGAATAGTATGGTACTTCCCTCCACCTCCGTTAGTTGAGCGCTTAGTCGGTTTGTATTTAAGGTAATTAAACAATGTAGGTTCAATCGTTAATTCATCACTGGCAATGTCTGCATACTCAAAATCAAAGATGTTTTCCGGATCAAACGCAACACCTCTAAAACGTATTTCAAAATGGAGATGAGGACCGGTCGAACGTCCGGTATTACCACCCAAACCAACACAATCACCTGCTTTCACGATATCACCTATAGCCACATTACGTTCGGACATGTGTGCATATATGGTTTCTAAGCCATTGAAATGCCTCACTACAACAAAATTACCAAAAGTAGGACTGTAGGTAGAAATTCTGACCATGCCATCAAACATATTCAATACAGTATCGCCAATATTGAGTCCAAAGTCTATGCCCTTGTGATGCCTTCCCCAACGTGGACCAAATGGAGAGGTTTTATATAAACTTTTTAGTGGGAGTGAATATTCATCATTTGGACTTATAAACAGACAAACCGGAAAATCGTAAGTAATCTCTTTGATGTCAAATTGATATGGGTCTACCACTGAAGTATCCCAATCAATAAAAAACTCATCAACCGGTCCAAATCTGAAGTTTTCATCTGAATTGTCTGATATAATGGGTTCGGAATAGGACGAGTTTTGAGCAGAATCTTTATCAATCGCCTTCCAAAAAGAGTGTGAATTATTGGCAGCAGTTGTATCAATCATTACGTTGAATGCTTTTGCCGAGTGAATTGATAATAGCGCAAAAAGCACTATTGAAAACAAATTAATGAGGTTTATAGAGTATATTTTCTGCTTCAATCTTATCATTTATAAGCTGTGCTTTAAGCTCATCTAAACTGTCAAACTTTCTTTCTTCTCTCAAAAGGTGCACAAAATTCACTTGAATTTCCTCACCATAAATTGAGTTTGCAAAGTTAAAAATATTTACTTCAATTGAAAATCCTTTTTCAACAATAGTCGGATTGGCTCCAATACTCGACATTCCAAAGTATTTTTTTCCATGAATAACAATGCTCACTGCATACACTCCATGAGCCGGAATTAGCTTATGCATGTCCTTGATTTGTAAGTTTGCCGTAGGAAAACTCAAAGTTCTGCCAAGTTTTAGACCGTCAACTACTTCAGCAATCATAATATAAGGGCGCCCTAGTAAGTCATTGGCGGTTTTTAGATCTCCATTCAACAATGCTTTCCTAATATTGGTTGAGCTAACCGTCATTTCATCTGCTTCTTGGGCTCCGATTTGAACCAGATCAAATTGGTATTTTTCTTTTAATGAATTTAACAAACTATAATCCCCGCGCCTATGCTTGCCAAAGCGATGGTCATATCCAACAACAAACGTATTTACATTAAACCTTTCAAATAAGATATCACGTACAAAATCCTCCGGTTCGATAGAAGCAAACTCCGGATTGAAAGGAATCATCACAAGATTGTCAAGTCCGGCTTCCTCAAGCAATACAATCTTTTCTTCCATAGTAGAAAGTAATTTTAATTCACTTGGATGTGTATTCAAAACATGGCGGGGATGCGGATAGAAAGTCAATAGCACTGTCTCCCCTCCTACTTTAGAAGCTATTTCTTTCATGCGTTCAATAATTTTGCGATGTCCCAAATGGACACCATCAAAAGTGCCTTGGGTTAGCACAGCATTCTTAAAAGTATCTTTGAACGGAAGTGAGGTAAATAGTTTCATTTTACTTTCATATAATCTCCCAAGCCTTCGATTGTAAAAGCATCTTCTAATCTAAAATCTCCGATTTGGGTACGGCATAAACTGTTCAGGTAAGCTCCGGTTCCTAATATTTCTCCCAAGTCATGGGCAATGCTGCGAATATAGGTTCCTTTGCTACATCTAATCATAAAGCCTATTAACGGAAAATTAAATTCAGTAATTGCAAATTCATGCACTGTAACTTGACGCGATTTCAACTCAAGTGTACTCCCTTCTCTGGCATACTTATATGCTCTTTTTCCTCCCACTTTGATAGCAGAATAAATGGGGGGCACTTGTTCTATAGTCCCGCTGAGTTGTTTGGCAGCTTGCTCAACCTGTGTAAGAGGAGGAATAGCATAACTTTCCGTAGGTTTAGGAACAGTTTCCAAATCATAGGAATCTGTTGTAGCACCCAGCACAAACGAGCCTGTATAAACCTTCTCTTGTGCTTGGATAGAGTCGATTAATTTAGTGGTTTTGCCTGTGCAAATAATAACCAGCCCGGTTGCTAATGGATCGAGCGTGCCGGCATGCCCCACTTTTGCAGCCTTGATTAGGAAGCGAACTTTCTTGACAACATCAAAAGAAGTCCAATGTAAAGGTTTGTTTAGAAGTAAGATTCCCTCTTCAAGAGGTTTGTTAACGGGAGTATTAGCAATCATTATTCTTCTATCAAAAATTTCCCCGTTATCACCTGTGAACTACCATTTTGCATAATTTGATATGAATAAACACCTGCATTCAAATTAGCAATGTCCATATAAAATCGGTAACGACCGCTTTGTTCTGCTGTCCGGCTTTCGGTATGCACTACCTTCCCGGTTATATCAATAATGCGAATTGAAAATTTACCTTTGTTCACAAGGAATAATTCAAGCTGCAAGATATCTTTTGCCGGGTTAGGAAAAGCATTGACAATCCTCGTCTGATGCATTATAGTTGGCGTTCCCACATTCTTGTCATTAACCGAAATTTTGTTGATCCAAGTACTATTTTTGTTGAATTTATCTCCAAAAGAACCCGTAGTCCAAAATGTTCCCGGATGTCCATAATCTCTTTGAATACCGGTATAATCTCCCCATCTTTCAATTGAATCAGGGAGAAATGTATTGATCAGTCCTACCCCCTCTTTCATGCGAATAATTTCGCTATACTCCTTATTATCATTCATATAGACAATAGATGAACCCGGAAAGTGATTCTCAGATGCATGCGAAAAAGTGATGATAGCATTGCTGTTCCATTTGCCATCCCCTGCATATACCATACTCGGATAAGCAAGGTCTAATGAATCATCAGAAATAATGTTTCCTTTGACAGACGGACTTGCATAAACATTGCTGATGGTTCCGTGATAGATGGCGGAGCGGTTGTTTTGAAAATTTTTGGTAGTTTGCACATATTGAATTTCATTGTTATGTGTAAAACCTGAAAGCACACGTGCATCGTTGGTCTGCAATCTATATCCGGCTTGAGGTTGATATGCATCCGGTGGCAATCCGTAAGGTTTATCGGTTGTCAAAATTTTAACTGAATACACCGGTTTACCATCTAAAAGATTGTTGTGAATCCTATGTAAAAATAGGGTGTCGTTTTGTTTGTCACTCGGTCTGACAGACAAAAAAAACATTCCTGCTTTAAATTGATTATACCCTCCGGGTATTCCACAAATATTCCATATATATTTTCCACCCATTTGTATATCACCAATCAAATTAGCACGTAAAGAATCTCCTTGAAATCCATCGCTTTTGTGCAGCTGCCAAATGACTGATTGAGTAAATCCAACTGTCCAGTCAACACTATCCTTTACAATGTTCACTGTGATATATAAATCTTGTTCAGAAAGAGAAATGACAGGATAGTCAGACCATGTTTTCCCGCCAAATGGATTTCCATTTAACTCGTAAACATTCCATCCTTCAAGCGGGTTATCTGTTTTTGAAAATGCAACAATAATGCGCGTATCCGAGCTTTCGGAGCCTTCCAAATACACGATGATAAATTTATTGGCAACATCATCATACACTATTTTAGGATCATAGGACCTGTCCAGAATTCCAACACCACTACCCGGTCTGTCATTGCCCACAGAGCGCGGGAATGCCTCCAAAGACCAATTTTTAAGCCACTTACCGGTATCGTTATACACTCTGATATTGGTATTAAGCACACTCACGACCCATCCGGAACGGGACACCGCAACATTATTATCATTGGGAATACCTCCGCCAATTGAGCCTTCAAATCCTTCTACAACCATAGGGATAGAGGCTGTTCGTCTGTTTGCTTGCCTGCTATTATATTGTACTCCTTGAGCAGTACGAATTTGATTTACTTCATTTTTATGACTCACCTTTTTGCCTGCAGGTTCAGGCATAGCTTTAGAGATATAATAAATTCCGGTAGGAACATTATAGTTATCATGAGGGTTAAATTCGTTGAGTAGCCCAAATTTCAAACCTGTTTTTACTTTATAAGTCAATGAATCCTGTGCAAATGTTGGCAATGCAAATACAATGAACATCAACAGAAGCAATGGATTCAATTCATTTTTTTTTCTCATCCTAAATTTTGTTTTAACAAAGGCAAATTTATATAATGGCAAGGGTATTTGAAAGTGTACCATCATCAGTTAATTGTCTTTACTCCCATGTGGTACAGCGCAAAAGCATATTTGTCGGCAGCTTCGTCAATTAGCATAGAGGTTGGTTTGCCTGCACCGTGTCCGGCTTTAGTTTCAATACGGATCAAGGTAGGATTACTGCCATCATTCACCGCTTGCAGTGCTGCCGCAAATTTAAATGAATGTGCAGGAACAACTCTATCATCATGATCTCCGGTGGTAATGAGTGTTGCCGGGTAATTTACCCCTGCTCTGGTATTGTGAACAGGTGAATATGCCTTCAGATAGTTAAACATTTCTTTTGAATCATCCGCAGTTCCATAGTCATAAGCCCAACCGGCTCCAGCTGTAAACTTATGGTATCGCAACATATCCAAAACTCCCACGGCAGGCAAAGCTACCGCAAACAAATCCGGTTTTTGGGTTAAACATGCGCCTACCAATAACCCTCCATTTGAACCTCCGCTGATAGCCAGCTTTGAACTACTTGTGTAGCGTTCTTGAATCAAATATTCTGCTGCTGCAATGAAATCGTCAAATACATTTTGTTTTTTCATTTTGATTCCTGCATCATGCCATTCTTTTCCGTATTCGCCTCCTCCTCTCAAATTTGGCACTGCATATATCCCGCCCAGTTTGAGCCAAACCGCCACTGCCGGGCTAAAGGAAGGTGTAAGATTAATATTAAAACCACCATAACCATAAAGCATAGTCGGATTTTTGCCGTCTTTGACCAAGCCTTTTTTATGCGTAATCATCATGGGAATTTTTGTGCCATCTTTACTTTTAAAAAACACTTGATAACTCTCAAAGTCATCGGGGTTAAAGTCTAATTTGGGTTGTTTGTAAATAGAAGTTACACCATCTTGTGGATTGAGAGAATAGATTGTACTTGGACGTATAAAATTGGTAAAAGAGAAATACAATAGTGTATCTTCCCAACGTCCATCAAATCCTGCAGTAGTCCCACTCCCTGGCAGTTCAATTTCTCTTTCTTTGACACCATTTGTATTGTACTGAACTACAAATGAAAGCGCATCTTTGAGATAATTTGCAAACAACTTGCCGGCACCGGTACTAACTGATAGTGGCATATTTGACTCAGGAATAATAACTTGTGCACTTTTCAAATCGAGTTTATTTTTATTGACTTTCACCAATTTCTGATTAGGTGCATCTAAGTCGGTAACTATGTATAAATTGTCTTTATCAGTATGAACTACTGCGTGATTATTATCAAAATTACCCACAACAGTCTTTAATGGAGCATTGTTAATTCGTAAATCTTGGACATAAATCTCGTTTCCGGTAGTGGATTCAGCAGCAGTTATAATCAAATAATTTTCATCTTCGGATACAGTACCATCAATATATCTGCGAGGTGTTTGGCTTCCTCCAAAAATCAATCGGTCACGCTCTTGTTTGTCTCCTAATTTATGAAAAAATAGTTTGTGTTCAGTAGTTTTGCCCGAAAGTTCGCTTCCCTCTTTGGGTTTGTCATAACTGCTGTAATAAAAACCTGTATTTCCTTTCCAACTTAATCCTGAGAACTTTACATCTTTGAGCGTGTCATCTAAAATCTCTTTGGTGAGAGCGTTCCAAACAATGACTTTGCGCCAATCACTTCCGCCTTCACTTATTTGATAAGCCATTAGGCTGCCATCTTTTGAAAAACTTATGCCTCCCAAGGAGGTAGTACCGTCTTCCGAAAAAGTGTTAGGGTCTAAAAACACTTCAGGTTCAGCATTCTCTTTTTGTCTATACAAAACAGATTGATTTTGTAATCCATCATTTTTGAAAAAATAGGTATAAATTCCCCTTTGGAAAGGTGCAGAATAACGTTCGTAGTTCCATACTTTTTCAAGCATATCTCTTAATTGACTTCTAAAAGGAATCGTATCTAAATGACTGAAAGTAAGTTTATTTTGAGCCTCAACCCATTTCGCAACTTCAGGGTCTTGGTCATTTTCGAGCCAACGATACGGGTCCTCGACCACTTCACCAAAGAATGTGTCTTTGACTTCCACTTTCTTGGTTTCGGGATAAATATAGGTGTGCATATGTATTGTTTCCTTTTTAGTCTTTTGTCCACAAGCAGTTATTCCGATAACAGCCATAATAGAAAGAACAGATTGAGTAGTAATGGTTTGTTTCATGCGGTAAAAATAGGGATTGTGGCAGACACCACAAGAGATTGATGCATATTTTGGATAAAAATAAATGCCATGTTCACGTATCAGTGATTTGGATTTAGCTCAAAATATCTTCCACATCTTGTTTGTCAATATTGGCAAGCCAAGTACCTGCATCTACAGCAATCAAATCATTTGCAAGTTGTTTTTTGCGTTCTTGCAACAAGATAATTTTTTCTTCGACTGTTTTTTCGGTAATGTATTTGTAAACAAAGACTGGTCTTTCTCTTCCTATCCTATGTGCTCTATCCATTGCCTGTCTTTCTACAGCGGGATTCCACCAAGGATCAACTATAAATACATAATCAGCAGCGGTAAGATTGAGTCCGACTCCTCCGGCTTTGAGTGATATAAGAAAAACTTGGCATGTATCTGATTCCTGAAATTTTTTTACTTCTTTGTCTCTGGTTTCAGATTTCACAGCTCCATCAATGTATGCATACGCGATTCCTAACTCTTCAAATTTATCTTTGAACAGTCGGAGTTGTGTTACAAACTGTGAAAACACCAAGACTTTGTTCCCTCTATTCACAATATCTGAAAGGTTTTCGACTATGATGTTAAATTTTCCCGAAGCATCTTTAAAATTTTCATCAATTAAAACGGGATGATTGGCAATCTGCCTTAATCGGAGCAGCCCTTTGAGAATATGCAACTTAGATTTCTCCATCCCTCTTTCTGAAATGGTTTTGAGCAATTCATTACGGAAAAAAGATTTGGTTTTTTCATATAATTTTTCCTGTTCAGGTTCCATATCGCAATAAACAATCTGTTCGTGGCGAGGCGGTAATTCTTTGGCAACCTCTTCTTTGGTACGCCTCAGAATAAAAGGTGCTACCAATTCTTTTAATTCAGCACGTTTGGCAGTATCATTCTTTTTTTCAATCTTTTGGATAAAATTAGTTTGAAAACGGGAATAATTTCCAAGAATTCCCGGATTGGCAATATTAAGGAGTGACCATAAATCCGAAATAGAGTTTTCTATCGGAGTACCGGTCAGTAATATTTTCTGTTTGGCATTTAGCTCGGAAGCGGCTTTTACAGTAATGGAGCTTTGATTTTTCAGATTCTGAGCTTCATCAAAAACGATTGCATCAAATTTCACTCTTCCAAAAACATCTCTGTCATTTCGGATTGTGCCATAAGTGGTGATAATCACTTCAAAATCGTAAAAATATTCCCAGATATACCTATTGCGCTGATTTCCGGCATAGATAAAATGGTGGAGTTCTGTAAAATGTTCGATTTCATTTTTCCAATTATGCAGCAAAGAAGTAGGGACAACAACAAGAAAAGGTACCTTTCTTTCAGATTCTGCATGACTATGCATGTCCTTGAAAATCTGTGTCTGGCTTCTACTTTCAGGACGCTTATTGAGTATAAACCATTCAAAAAATGCAAGTGTTTGAATAGTTTTACCTAAACCCATATCATCTGCAAGCAGTCCCCCAAAATTATTCTCGTTCAGTGCGATCAGCCATTGCAACCCGGTCTGTTGATATTTCCTCAATTTTGTCTTAAGAGTAATTGGAACATCAACATGTATCGCCTTGTTGTATGCTTCTACCATTGACTTCATCTTTTCGCCAGAGCGATTAATACCGATATTATCAAAAGCCTCCAAAAGTCCATAATGGTATTTTCCAATTCTCAATTCATCCTTGGAATCTGTGGCACAATCTAGAATGGGAGACAATTTTTGCATCCATTCCTGCGGTATAATTGCTATAGAACCATCCGGCAGCGTGAACATATTATTGTTATTGAGGATATTTGTCCTGAGCTTTTTGAATGGAATTTCGACAGTCCCAAATCGCACCATGATATTGATATCAAACCAATCATTGCTATCCTTAACTACATAAGTTAAAACAGGCGTAGCCAGACAAAATGGCTGTTTGATTCCATCTTGATTAATTATAAATCCTTTTTTTTGAAGCGCAGGGAGAGTAGTTGATATAAAAGTTTCTAAGGATAAATTCTCGGGCAAATTAAACAACGCACCTTGAAAGTGATTGATTTTATTATTTGCCAACTCTTTGATCATCAAATTTTCCCATTCTTTATCTCTTTTAAAAACCTTAATGATCCAGTCTTTTGCGCCTTTCTCCAAACTTGCCTTGCCATCATCAACAACATGCATTGGATATGTCAAATCACCATAAACAAACTCCAACGATAAGTTAAAGTTTGAATTAAAAGTGAGAAAATTAATCTTTGCCTGTTTTGACACTTCGACCGTTTGCACTTCAATTTGCTTTGTTTTTAAGGTATGGGTCAGTGCCAGAGGCAAAATGAATTTATTTAAGTATAATTCCTCTGAAGCTTTTGGCACTACAATTTGCTCTTTATTAAAGAAGGTAGCGATTTTGCGAGCATCCGTTTTGGATGAAAAATGATGAATTTTATTTTCAATCAGGATATAAGCCGGAGTGTTAACAATCACAACATTCTTTGCACTTTGAATTTTGACTTTCTTTTTGTTATCAAATACCTGAGCATAGTATGTCATTCCATTGTCTGTCCTATCAACACAAAAAACAACTTCACTTTGGTTTTCATTGACCAAAACGGGAATCCATTGATTTACAATTCCACTTCCCCAATAATAAATGGTTCTCCCCTGAAGTTTGAGTAATATTTTGGTGATTTTCTTCTCTAAATAAGGTCTGATAGTCTGAGTAACCAGTTCACTTGTACAATATTTTTCGAGAAACTCTTGTGACTTAATGCGTTTTTTACCTTTGTAAAACAAAGTAATCAATTTCTCAATTTCATATTCTTCTATAATTTTCAAGATTGAGATATCATCGGGGGACATTCCATAAAATTCCGCATTTTGGATTCTTACTTTAGAAAAATTCATTGAAAATTCTCCGCTGGCAAGTTGTTCAACAGCCTGAACCTGTATAATAAGTCCTAATTGCGGATGGGATTCAAGTGAGAAAACTATTTGAAATTTGGCTTGAGTTTTAGAATAATTATGATGGTTAATTTGAATCACGTCAATTATGAATTAGCAGTATAAGGGGCAATAAAACCCATGCAATATTAAGCATTAGAATTGACCAAAAGAAAAAAATGTACGAAAACGACAAAAGAGTCCCTTAAGCAAGGACTCTTTTGCAAATTGATATTCGTGCCTTATGCGAATTATTTAGCTGCGGCAGTTGCTGCCGGAGCATCAGCTGTAACAACCGCTCTTGTTATTTTACAAGAAACGATCGCATTTTCTTGTGCATCAAGAATCTGAAAATTATTGGCAACAACATCTTTTACTTTGATGGATTGTCCAATATTCAATGATTCTATGTTCACTTCGATTGAATCCGGAAGATTATTTAATAATCCTTTTACCTGCATCTTGGAGATTTTCTGAATTAATTTTCCACCTGCCCTTACGCCCGGTGCACTACCAACAATTACAACAGGGATGTTAACTGTAACCGATGTTTTATCATCAACTTTCAAGAAGTCGGCATGGGTAATTACATCATTTACAGGGTCAAATTGAATGTCTTGTAAAATGGCATTAAATTCAGTTCCATCAACTGATAATTTCACCTTATATGTATTCGGTGTGTAAACTAAATTTTTGAAATCCTGACGGTAAACAGTAAAATGTTCAAGAGCATCTTTACTGTACAATACGCATGGCACTTTACCTTCATTCCTTAATGATTTAGCGGATTTCGTACCTAATTCTGCTCTTTTTTCGCCTTTTAATAATATGGTTTTCATTGATCTGAAATATTTCGTTTTTTTAAATTAATTTTTTTTGAATCACGTTGTCTTTCTTAAATAAGGAACTGATAGATCCGTGTTCATGTACTTGTCTAATAGCCTTTGCCAATAATGGAGCTACACTAAGGACTTTGATTTTGGATGACTCTATTTTTACCGGGATGGTATCACAAACAACTAATTCTGTTAAAACAGAGTTTTCAATATTCTCCAATGCTTTTCCAGACAAAACAGGATGTGTAGTAACTGCTCTCACACTTTTAGCACCTTTGTCCATCAGTAATGCGGCAGACTTGCACAAAGTTCCGGCTGTATCTACCAAATCATCTACCAATACAACATCAGCACCACTGACATCACCTATCACTTGCATTGAAGCAATTTCATTTGCTCTTTTTCTTTCTTTATCACAAATAATCATAGGGCAATCCAATGATTTTGCATATTCACGGTTACGTGCAGTAGAACCCACATCAGGAGAACCTATGGTAAGATTCTCTAACCCAAGTGAGTTAATATAAGGAATAAAAATAACCGAAGCGTCCAAATGGTCAACAGGGATATTGAAAAAACCTTGAATCTGAGGAGCGTGCAAGTCCATAGTAATCACACGATTTACACCGCTTGCAGAGAGGATATCAGCAATCAATTTTGAACCGATTGACACTCTGGGTTTATCTTTCCTATCTTGTCTTGCATAGCCGAAATAAGGAATTACGGCTGTAATATAGTTGGCTGAGGCTCTGCGGGTTGCATCTACCATCAACAATAATTCCATCAGATTATCTGCGGGAGCATAAGTAGATTGAATGATAAACACATCGCAACCTCTAACCGATTCATTAAAACTGGGCTGTATTTCACCATCGGAGAATTTTGAAACAGTAACATCACCTAAGTCTTTTCCATATGATTCTGCCACTCTCTTTGCAAGTGCAACAGAACCTGTGCCTGAAAACAATTTAACCGGATTGATAATTGATGTCAATTCTATTTTATTAAGTGTTTATCCTTATATAATTTTCAAAGTTGCCCGAGCTGGATTCGAACCAACACTAACTGAACCAAAATCAGTCGTCCTGCCATTAGACGATCGGGCAAAATTGGGGTTGCAAAAATAAGAATAAATTTATGCTTTACAAATGCTTTTAAAATAAAATAAGATACGGGTGTTTTAAACCGTTTTTATTTCCTTTTCCTTCTCGACAAGAAGGGATTCAATCCTCTCTATATAAGAATCAACGAGTTTCTGCACTTGAGTTTCAGCCTCTTTTACGCTGTCTTCGGCAGCACCTTCTTTTTGAGCATTTTTGAGACGTTCGTTTGCATCTTTACGCAAACTTCTGATTCCGATTTTGGAATTTTCAGTTTCTTGTTTAGCCATTTTCACTAGCTCAACACGTCTTTGTTCGGTCAAAGGGGGAATGTTTATGCGAATCATTTCTCCGTCATTTTGAGGATTCAAGCCCAAATTGCTGTTAATGATGGCTCTTTCTATGTCGCCTATAATGCCCCTATCCCATGGCTGAATAGTAAGTGTCCTTGTTTCGGGTGCTGAAATATTGGCTACTTGATGAATTGGAGTTGGAGCACCATAGTATTCCACCATCACTCTTTCCAACATTTCGGGTTGGGCTTTTCCAGCACGGATTCTGCCTAACTCTCCTTGGGTATGGCGAATATTCTTTTCTAATCCCGACTTTAATTCTTCTAAAATCTCTTTAATCTGTTCCATGTTTATTTCAGTGCCTGCAAAAAAACGACCTTTTAAGCTAAAAAACAAAGACACTATGACTGAAAATCAATAAAATCTCTTTAACCACGGAAAAATAGGTTTATGAATCAATATGCCTAAAAGGTGCAACCAAACTAAAACGCCCAGCACGAGAATAGGATATGACAACTTATTAAAATGCCATGCATCTGCAAAATCAAAGTGCATCAAATGCATTACTCCCCTGGTCAAACCACAACCGGGGCATTCAATATCTAATAAAACCTTACTGGGGCATAAGCTTTGCCCTGTATCAAAATAATTACCCGGAAGTAATAGCAACAAAAAAGGCACTGCCAACAACAATGTCAACAATGCCTTTTGTATAGTTTTCATGTAACTTAGTCTTGACCTGTTACAACTATTAATGCGTGTATGGCACCGGGAACCCAGCCTAGAATTGTTAAAATCAAGTTAAGCCAGAACCTGGATGTAACTCCGTTATCATATAAAAAAACTGCTACGGGAGGAATAAATATAGCTAAAATGATAAGCAAAACAGGGTCAAGGGCGCCACCTTTCGTGTTCTGAATAGCTTTTAAATAAGTGGTTTTTGAAAAGGTTTTAGAAGTAATTACCTCGTTATGGGTTGTGAGGTTATTAATCTTCTTTGCTTCTTTCATAAATTTAACAATGTTAAAGGGCTTAACCTTTACCGGTTGTGTAATAAAACTATGGTCAACCATAGGCTGTGTAATAGACGGAGTTTGATTTTCCGAAGTAGAATTTTGAATATTGTTGAGCACAACTACATTCGATGTGGGATTAACAGTGCGCGGCTTTTCTACCTTACCATCCGCTTTTTGATTGGTTACCCATTCAAAATGGAAGCCTTTGTTGTACTTTCTTTGAGTTAGAGAGACGGAGCTACAAGAGCTTAAAAACAAAGCTGCTGCAACGATTAGTGTCAGCACGCTTAATGAGTAATTTGATTTAAACATATTTTTGATTTTTATTGCTGCAAATTAAAGCACTCTATTCAAATATCTTGAATAGAGTTTTGTTTAACTGCTTGACTTTTCTTTGGGTTTTGTTTGTAGTGCTAAAAGAATAATCGCTTTGATTTTCTTCTACTTTGATAGTGAAATTTATATCTTTAAAAATTTGTCTCAATTCTGTTAAGGATAAAGTAGACGAATGTCTTGATATAAATTTTCTCTTATTATTATCTATAAATATTAGCTTTGTATTTTTAGATTCAACTTTGATTACAGTGTTTGAAAAAGTGATTTTGTTAATGTTCTTAACAGGTTTGTTTTTAATAATGCTAAAATTAAATATAACTTCGGATGAATCAATTCCTTCAATATAATTATAATTAAAGGTAAAGTCAATTAGAAGTTTAGAGTCTTTAGATTTCATTTTTAAAGGTTTGATAAAGTATAAAACTCCTTCTTCACCTTTATAAAAGCTAACATAAGGTTCTCCATGATAGTTATTTGGAGAAACTGAAGTGAAAAACAAGAAAATTGAAGTTAGCAATAGCGAGATTGTAAATCTAGGTTTGATAGTTTTAATCATTCTTATATAATTTGCTGTTAAGAAACTCAAAGTTTAATTTATCTATGCTAGTTGTAGAGTCATAGCTTGATGTTATTATATAAATTAAGTTATCGTTAAACCTTCTAAAGTATTCAAATATGTATTGCTCTTTGATTTTGTACTTATTGAATATGAAGTCCTGAGTTTCTACTTCTTCTATTGGTTCGGAATCGGTAATTCTTGAGTTAAATACCTCTTCAAAACTTGTCTCGAATGGTAGCCCTATATATGTAGTGTAATTTTTAGCCGTGACTTTCTTAAACAAAGGTATTTGGCAATCCTTAGATTTAATAATTTTTTCAAACTCTGAGATATCTTGTTTTTTGATATTACCAATGCTTTCTCCTTCATCTAACTGGTAAAATATTTTGTTAAATAAAAGTATTTTATTATCTTGGTTGCAGTTAGAATTATTACAACTTATTATTAAGCTGATAGAAAGTAAATAAAATATAATTTGCAATAGGGACTTCATTTTAAGATAATTTTGATAAAAAAAAGAGGCTGTGATAATCTCAAGCCTCTTTTTTGATTTCTTGATTTACTTTAATTAATCTCCAGTAACTATTGTTTCATAAATAGTAACTATGCCCAGAATATTTGTGGTCTTAATATCAACTGTTGATACCTTTGTTATTCCTGCACTTCTTGCGGCTTTTTGAATGCCAGCATCTTGAGCGAAGAATAAAATACTAAAGAAACCTGTTGCAGTTGCTGTTCCAACTTTCTGACCAACAGGATTACTAGTTGCTGTTACAGGTAAAGTTAGTGAACAACTTGAAAGGCCAACAGACATAACTGCAATTACGGAAAATACCACGAGAAACTTACTTAATTTTTGTATCATAATATTTATTTATTTGTTGCTTGCAATATTATGTATAAGTTTACTACCGTCCAACACAATTTTAAATTATTTATATATCATTGATTGTGAATATGTTAATATCTATTAATATGAATATTTCAAATCAAATTCCCTGCTTTAGGTTGTAAAAAGACTTAATTGTTGATTGTTTGGAGGCTTCTTTTTTATAAAAGGATGATTTATCCATTCCCATAAATCTATTTTAGTGTAGAGATTAACTCTATTTAATCCCACCAAATTGGACAGATGCCATTGGTACTTTGCCTTATTCCGAAGATATTTCAACAAAAGAATAGTAATTTATGGGGGTTAAAACCAAAAGTAAATAATAGATAAAACAAAAAAGCCCGAAAAGCATTGATAATAAAAGAAAACAGCCCGAAAAGCAAAAAAGCCAGACCCAAAACGAAAAGTTAATTTACTACCATTTTACTACCATTTCTCGACCATTTTTACGCCATTACAGCGTATAACTACCATTACACCGCCCGAAACCCCGCAAAAGGTAAATTAGCAAGGCAGAAAAGCCGATTGAACCACCCCGAAAGCAGCTTTTTAGGGCTGCTTTCGGGGTGGTTGAGCGGAAAACGAAAAATACCAATTGGGGGGTGTAATGGGGGGTGTAATGGGGGGTGTTTGAGCGAAAATAGGTACAGATAAACATACCACTTTCAAGGCGATATGTAGGGGTTTAATGCCCTTTTTGTGTGATTTAAAGAAATTAAAAAACAATGAATATCAGTTAGTTACAAAACAATGTGTTTAAAAACAGGCTAAAAAAGCGCGGAGAAAATAAGTGTGGTTATTTTGTATGTCCAATTATATTGATAACACCATTACTGCTTTCTGTTTTTATCACAGAGCCAAGTACACGCCATGCGCGATGAATATTTCGCAGTTTAAAAGGTTGGTGTATAAGAGTTCCATCAGGGTATGTTTCCTTATTGGTACTGTACGCCCAAACTTCCTCTTCTTTTTTTTGTATGCGCTTCGTTACTCTGTTCCAGTCGTCTCCGTACTCAACCACATAATTACATCCGGGAACAAATCCGTCTTTAAGATCGTTAATTGCTTTTAGGGCGAGAATACAGCCGCTCGGATACTCTTTCATGCTATCTCCGTAATGACGTATAGCAGCAGTAGCACCCGGAAACCAATCTCCAGCATCAATATATTCTACTCGTGAAGGGGATTCATTTCCATTAGCTGCCACAGCCGAACCGCCTATACTTTCCACATCATTATATAGTGGTATCAGGTTTTTCTTCAAGTAGGTGGCGGGCGGTCCGGCAGCAATATTACCCCTGCTCTCATCATCTTTTAGTAACATCTCTCCCTTGCCAGTAAGTAGCCATACAGGGTTTACCTCTGGGTATTTGGCAACAATAGTTGCTAATGTGTCCGAACTCAGGGATTTTTCTCGTGCTTTCCCCTTAAAGTTTCCATAACTAATACCAAGGTCTTCAAAAAAAAATTCCTTGCTAATGCCTTTAAAATCAGGGATTTTTAGAACCCTTTCCTTTACGTTAGAAAAAAAAGTTGCCATTTGCTTGTTTGTTGGTAAAAATAGTTACTATATTTGCACCCTGTTAGGCACAGATACGAAAAGCAAAAGTATGAAAACAACACAAAAAACCTACTACAACCCGCAAACCATTCAGTTTCTCAGAGAGAAATACGGCTTTAAACCTAACTATATACGAGCTTCTATAAGGGGCGACAGGAAAGGTATTATTCCAACTAAAATAAAGAAGGAGTATGAACGTATCGAAAAACAGGTAGCCGAAACAATTAGAAAAAACAAAGACGTGATTTAATATGCAGGCAGCAGCTACATATATAACTATTGACCAATGGCAAGCCGCAGGCTTATCCTATGACCAATACAAGTGGGATAAAAGAGTGGGCAAGCTGCAAACCGAAACTAAAAGGTCATGCAGAGGCAAAAAGGTAAAAATCCTACTCGAAAGCATACAAGACGATGCCAAGAGGCAGGCTATACTTGATAAATTCAAAGCCCCCGAAAAAGAAGCCCGCTACACCACCTTTATAGAGCGCATAGTCTTAGACCCGGAGGCGCAGGCGTTTTTCGCAGATAAAAACAAGGCTTGCGATGCAAAAGGCAACGAGCTACCTGTCGCCAAACAAAAGACCTATGTACTCAATGCCTCCATATTTAACCTGCTCGAAACAATCTATGCCGAGCAGGAAGCCGAACGCAAACGTTTTGGCACTTCCATGCGCGGCTTTTGGCATGAAGCCGCAGAAACGCTCACAGCAATACAGAACGAAGTACCCCACACCATAGGCTGCAAAAACCATGTAAGCCTTAAAAGGGCTTATGAGCAATACCTTGACAGGTCTTACTCCTTTTTCCTGAAAGGTTGGGGCAACACCAATGCCCAGCTAATCACAGACGAAATAGAGGACTGGTATGTAAACGAGATGAGCCAAAACAGGCTGTCCGCCAACATGACGTATTTCAAATACTTAGAAGAAGCCCCTAAACGTGGCTGGTCTTTAAAGATAACTTCAAGCGCATTTGAAGCCCGCATGGCGGAAGAAAGGAACCGCACCAAGATACAAATGGCACGTTGGGGTACTAAAACCCACCGCAACAAAAAAGGTCAGACATTCAAGTTGCGAAAAGCCGAACACAGCAACGATCTGTGGGTGGGAGACGGTACATCATGGAACTGGTACTACAACCAAGACGGAAAGCCTGCAATGGCAACCACCTATTTTGTAATGGACTCACTAAGCCGCAAAATGTTAGGTTGGGCAACCCTCGCAGGCATCAATAAAGAGAATATGCACCTGCAATTAGAGGCGTATCGCCAAGCCCTCCGAAATTCAGGTGCAAAACCCTACCAATTGAAGTACGACAATCAGGGAGGACACAAAGGCATAACAGCAGCAGACTTCTACTCACGCCTTGCAACCGTTCACTTCCCCACTCGCGCTTACAGACCGAGCGGAAAACGTATAGAGCCTACTTTTAAAGATTTTCAGACTGTAAAGCTCGCAGAGATGCCTTTCTGGACAGGTTTCAACCGCAAATCACACGCTAATCCTGACTATGCGCCCGACATGGAGAACATTACAAAGTATGTCCACCTCCTGCCTAACTATGAGCAACTGCTTCAACTCATCGATATAGCGATAGGCGAGTGGAATAACCTAAACTACAACAAAAAGGGCAGCCCCAACGAGATATACGAGCGTAGCCGCAGACCTGACGAGAAGCCTATCACGCTTGACGAACTTGCAGAGTTGTTTTGGGACATTCAGGGACCAAAAAAGTACCACCCTGTCGGCATCAGCTTGCGATACAAAGGCGAGGACTTGCTTTATGAGGTTTATACCGACAAAGGAGATGTGGACTACACTTTCCGCAAAAACTACCTCAATCAGAAGTTTTATATCAAATACGACCCTGACGGAGAGTACCCCGACATTGACCTGTTACAGATACACCCGACAGGCGGCTATCAGACAATTGCAACCGCATCACCCAAGCGCAGCGTGAGCGAGAGTGTTCGCGGACTGAAAGACGGAGAGCGCGACTGGATAGACCGCCAAATGAAGATGGAAGACAACTACTACGCAGAACTACAGGCAGAGCTTGAGAGCATAGGCTACAGCGATGAGCAGAAGTTCAGCAGGTGGATGGATAAGCTAAATCCGCAACCATCGCAACAACAAGCCACAACACCAAGCCTATACGGAGACGATGAAGACGAAAACCAACCTATGACCATAATACAATAACCCACATGACACACCCAATCCTCCTCCACGCCAAAGAAGTAATGCAAGCCAAAGGGCTAACACCCGCAGACTTGGCTCGCACAACAGGCATAAGCCAGTCAGCTATAAGCCAGCTTTTTGCAGACAAATATCCGGGCAAGACGGACGAGATGCTCCGCAAAATAGCCGATGCCACAGGCTACAGCACCAGTGATTGGAGACTGCTTTCAACCCCCAATCTCCGAACCATTGAGCGACTCTTTGAAGATGCCCGCCAAAACAGCCGCATGATGGCAATCTATGGCGAAACAGGCATGGGTAAATCCTCCGCCCTCACATGGCTCAACAGCAAAACACAAAACAGCTACTACGTTCTTGCCGATGTGCTTATGAAACAAAAAGACCTGTTGCGAGCAATCCAACGCTCACTTGGGTCAGACCACGAGGGAACAATCGTTGAGCGGGCAAACGACATAGTAACCCGCCTACTCGCCAAGCACAAGCCCACCCTCATCATAGACGACATCGGCAAGCTGCGCGAACACCCCAAGTGCTTCTACCTGCTTCAACTCATCTTCGACCGCACAGAGGGTCGCTGCGCCATAATCCTTGCAGGAACAAAGGCATTTCCCTCGTTTATTCAAAAGCAGGCAGCCCGCGACTGCATGGGTTTCCGTGAGCTAAAAAGGCGCATAAGCTACTGGCAGCCACTCAAAGAGCGTGTAGAGCTATCCTTTGTAAAAGCCGTTTGCGAGCAACAGGGTATCACGCTCCCCTCCGCCATTGACTATATCGCCAAAACCTGCACCAATTACGGAGATGTCCGCGAGCTAATAACCAATTACAACCGCTACGCAGAGATACACGGCAAGGTAGCGGAGGACGAGCAGCAACAGGTTCTTTCATCACTCAAATTTGGCAACCTTTCCCTATGACCAGAGCCGTCAGCATATCACAACTGTACAGCAAAAAGCGCAAGCTGCTCCGCCTCGCGGGCGTTTGGCACGAACTGCTCGGTGTCATAGAGCGTAAAGGCTCAATGATTATTTGGGGTCAGAGCGCATCGGGTAAGAGTACCTTTACAGGGCTGCTCGTAAAGGAGTTGTGTCGCTTGGAGCGTGTCCTTTGGGACGACTTTGAAGAGGGTGACAGCTACACACTCAAGCTGTCCTTTGAGCGGGTAGCAATGCAAGAGGTTAGAAGCCGCGTGGTGCTGCTTGACAAACTGCCCCTTGCAGACATTCATAAGGTGCTCGACAAGCCCAAATCACCCAATATTATAGTAGTAAACTCCCTGCAACACGCACAGATAAACAAGCACGACTACCTCGAACTAACCCGCCAGTACAGCACTAAGAAGTGGATATGGTTGAGCCACGCAGAGGGCAAAGAGCCTGAAGGGAGGCTTGCCCGCTTTATTCGCTACGACAGTAATGAGAAAATCTACATAGAGGGCTTTACCGCATTTTCCGCCTCCCGCTCCTCTGCCTCTGTCCCCCTCGCCTTTGTCCCTGAATTAGCAGCAAAATATCACGGCTTAACATTCGACCAATTCAACCAATTACCCACTAAACCCAATAACCCATGAATAAACCAACACTAACCCCAGAACAAGCCATTGAGCAAGTCTGCGCACTCACAAGCATGACCCACGAGCAGTATCACAACCACGTACTCACTCTGGGCACATCACACTGTAGAAAACTAATCCACCAACACCTTGGCGTAATTGCTCACGGGGTGCTTGAAGTAATAGTAGAAGATATTGTGTCAGAACTCATAACCAATCATCGCTATGGTTGGTGGGCTTATTTTCAGAACGTATGCTATAGCAGAAATAAGAGACTCGTAGAAATATGCGGACATCTGTCAGACCGTACCGAAAAATCATTTGTAATGCGAATATGGATTAACCAGTTGCAGCATGACCGTATTAATACATATCCCAGTCATTTGGGTTATAACAGAATGTTGGCGGCAGTGTTTAACAATCTATTCGTCCAAAAATCTATAAGCCCACAAAACCATGATACTAACTAAACGCGAACGCGAATTTTCAGACGTGTTGTTCGACACCGTCTTTCAAACATTAGGTGTTAGTCGCGCTCAGCTCATCGGTTTGAATAGAGGCGGACACTATCCTGATTATAGAGCTATCTGCTACTATCTATTGCGCAAATACACAAAAATAACATTGAAAAGAGCCGGTACATTATTTGGAGGCAGGGACCATTCCACCATTATCAATGGGTTGAAACAAGCAAATGATTTTATTGCAACTCACGACAAATTCTTCACCCAGAATTTACACTTGGTAGAGACAGAACTCTTGAAAATACTTCGCGCTCGAAAGTGGTTGTTCACCGAAGATCAAAACAACGATATAAATGAACTCATAGCAGAGAGCTCCAACAGGCTGTTGGATAGCGAAACAATTCAGAGCAATATATATAATCTGCTCAAAGATAAACATAATCTATTACTCAATCTCAAAGAGATACTTATATACAAGACCAAAGCGGATGAGTTGCACGATCACCTCATGCTGCAGATTAGTCGCATAGACAAAAAAATAACAATGATATTACATCAATAAAGCCCGAATTATGGATAACATAAACAAACCCGAACACTACACTTCCGGAAACATCGAAGTGATTGAATACATCAAAGACAAGCTAACCGCAGCGCAGTTTGAAGGCTATTGCATTGGCAATGTGCTTAAATATATATCAAGATATCGACTGAAAGGAGGTGCGGAAGACTTGAAGAAAGCACAGGTGTATCTTGGATGGGCAGTTGAGGTCGCCACAACTATTGAAAATTTTCATAAACTCTAAAATATAATAAAAATGCGTAAAACAAAAAAAATCATCACAGACAGCATCTCTCTCGAACAGGCAGAAGCATACTTTGCAGACTTTGCCACATCCGATGCAAAAATCAATCAGCTTAACGCCAAGATGGATGTAGAGCTAACCAAAATCAGAGAAAAGTACCAAGACAAACTTGCAGAATTGGGAGAGCAGCGAGAAGCCGCCTTTGAGCAGTTGCATCACTTTGCCAGCACCAATCCTGACTATTTTGTAAAAAAGAAGTCGATTGATATGGCACACGGCATCATTGGCTTCCGAACAGGCACACCCTCGCTCAAAACACTCAAGGGCTATAC
Organism: Bacteroidota bacterium; assembly: GCA_023957335.1. NCBI lineage: Bacteria > Pseudomonadati > Bacteroidota > Bacteroidota bacterium. Next base: position 262,894 of record JAMLHC010000002.1, read on the forward strand.
ATGGGCTGCCGTTCTCAATTTGGTCAAAAACTATCTACCGGACTATGTTCGCACCAAAGAAGACGTGAACAAAGAAGCAATTCTTGACCGCAGAGACGAAGACGAAGTAAAAAGCAATCTCTCTCGTTGCGGCATGAAGGTGGAGCAATCAGAAGGCTTCTATGTAGAACCCAAAAAAGAGGCGTTGGACTAACTAACAAAAAAACACGGCAAAGTAGTCTAACAGCTACTTTGCCATAAAACAATATGAAACCCATCATCTACATAGCAGGCAAAGTGAGCGGAGAACCCGAAGAACTTTGCAGATTAAAATTTGAATCAGTAGAAAAACTACTGTGTAAACGCGGCTTCCATGTCATCAATCCGCTCCGTGTGGTAGGCGACTTTAACACACCGTGGAAGACAGCTATGAGGCTGTGCATACATCACATGATGTCAGCTGATGCACTTTTAATGTTGGATGATTACTCACTCAGTAGAGGCGCAAACATAGAACGCGACCTTGCAGTGCGAATTAACATCCCCGTGTACTATGATGTCCCAAGCCTATATTCAATGTTAACACCTAAAAAATGAAAACATACAGTTTGAGTCATAGAAGTGTAGCCCAATTCAAAGCGATATTCACATACAGAGAAGATGGGTTGTTGGTCAGCGCTGTATATCCGTCCGATGCACCCGCTGACATATTAATGGGATTCATACGCTGCTCAAAATATAAAGAACAGGAGCTATTGCAAATGAATGATCAACAAGGATTAAAAGTTCAGATTCAGAATGCAGATTTGTCTTTTGACAACTTCTGGCAACTATATGCTTACAAGGTCGGTGCTAAAAAGAAGAGTGAAGAACTTTGGAAAAAGTTATCTGAAGATGACAGAGCTGATGCAATTAAAGGCATCAGAAAATATGACAATTACCTGCGAAGAACCGGAATTGCAAAAGTCTATCCTGAAAGGTACATCAAGTATAGAAGATGGGAGGACGAGTATTAATGATGAATTATGAATTATGAATGTCATGGTGAGTGATTTCGCACTCGCGGAATTGTATCGAACCATGCATTAACCATTAACCATTAACCACATACAAGAAGATGAAAAGCTACACAATCACCACCGCACAAATAATCGCATTTAATACCTTCCTGAACCGCTATGGGTTGGATGAGGATGTTAAACGCGGTTTGATATACAATTACACCAACGGCAGAACTACCTCCACTAAGGAGATGCTTTTTGTTGAAGCAAAAGAAATGCTTCAGGACTTGAACAAACAGGCAGGCACACAAGCTCAAGTAAAACAAGGAGGCAATCAGCCACAGATTAAATCAGCAGAAAAGGAACACGACCGAGCTAACCAAATGAGAAGAAAAGTAATCGCAATTGCATATCAGTTAGGCTGGACAAAGCCAAACGGCAAAATAGACATGGACAGGCTGAATATGTTTATTGCCTCCCGCCCGATAGCAGATTATCCCATAAAACAACTCAACGACATAAAATATAATGACCTGCCCAAACTCATAAACCAATTTGAGCAGCTACTAACTAAGCATTTAAACCAATTTAAGAGAAAATGACAAACGACCAATTACAAGAGCCTGACTTTGAAGACGAGCTATGCAATCGTTGCGGATGCTGCGAAACATACTGGGAAGACTGTGCCTATTGCGGAGGCGAGGGCGGCACAGATGGCGAGGAGCTTATGATGGAAGACCCGCTTTGGTACTCCCCCGAAGATTTTAGAACCTGCGATGCCTGCAATGGCAAAGGAGGCTTTATGCTATGCTTAGGAAATTGCGATGAGAACGGAAAATATAACCACCATTCATAACCCATAACGGCATTCAGCTACCCGCAGAAGGGGATTTTAACCACAATTTTAATACGAAGAAATGAATAATCAATTAACCGAAAAACTGTCAAACGAAGCACAAAGCCCCCTTTTGCGGGTAGGTGATGTTAGCGGTTGTGACTTATTGCCACCAATGGGTCAAATGGTAGTCGCTAATGTCAAGTTTACTCGCAATTGGCCAGAATGTTTAGGAGGTCTAAATATCACTTACAAAGAAATGCTGGTGATGCGAATTAAAAGTTCGTCAAATTCTAAGGGGTGGCAATGGTCGGGAGTTGATTCAGATTCATTTATTAACGGTGATGTCGTTTCGTGGCATTACCGCTAACACAGAAATATACGCAAGTTTGTTGAAATAATAAAGTAAAAAAGAATGAAAATCCCACCCCTCCGCCTCACACTCCGCACCGTCCAGCAGCCAGCCTTTGAACTGCTGCTGGAACACTATTTAAACTGTCTTGAAAACAGCTTTAAAGAGGTTTTAATACATGTGATAATTGCCGAGCTACTCCTCAAAGTCAAACAAAAAAACATATTAGAAAGACGGCAAAGCACCTATTCGTTGAACCCGCAGCAACGCCTCGCCCTGCTCTACTGCACTCGCTCCCTGCCACTCCCCGAAGATGCACTGGTGCTTTCCGTGCATACAAAGCTGGCGTTGGCTAACGACATAAAAATTTAACTAAACCCCTATAATATGAAAAAAAATTTGCTTTTTAGAATTATTACTTACTTTTGCCCCCGACAAACCAAAGTTCCCGATGAGTGTGATTATTCTAAATTTAAGACATTGGCAGGCGTACGGGTGCAAGTCCCGAGACTATCTTTCGCTCATGCGAGGAATTGGTTTGTCAGCGACCTGCCATTTTTATTCAAAACCCAAAAAACTTTTTTATGACAAACCAAAAGTCAAAAGCCCTTGTGAGCGCAAGCAGCAAGGCGGGCAGTTCTGCACTGCCTCAATCAGCCAATCCAGAATTGGTATTTATCAAAGAGGACAAAACCTACACATCCTCCCGAACCGTTGCCGAAATTTTTGGCAAAAACCACCGAGACGTTCTTCGGGCTATCGATGCGTTGAAAGCAGATTTGCCAAAGGATTTACGTGAGCGCAATTTTGCGCCCACGTTCTTTTCTGTCAAAATGCCCAATGGAGCAAGAAGAAAGGAGCGAGAGTTCTTAATTGGCAAAGACGGCTTAGCACTTCTTGCTATGGGATTTACAGGCGCAAAAGCCTTGCAGTTCAAAATCGCCTACATCAACGCCTTCAACACCATGCAGGACATCATTACCAAGCGGCTCTATGGCGATGGCGTTACCCTGAGCGAACTCAAACGCAAAGTATCCCACATGAGCAGCGACAACCTCTTTGCACAGGAAAACGTAACCGTGTACCTGCTCAGCGAGGTCTTGCACTACTTGGGTTACTCCCGCCTCAACCAACAGGCACGCCTACGCTATCAGGGTGTGCTTAGGCGCATAGACGGCAGAATTTGGGCACATGAGGAGTTTGTTAAGATGAAGATTAAAGACCGCTCCGCAATCAATTTACGCAAAAAAGTAAAAGAAAGTTGCTCCCGCATCATGCTGGCAGAAGAGCAGAGAGCCAAGTTTATTGCCGAGTTTGTCAAAAAGCAAGAACTAAAAGGAGGTATGCTATGACAACCGAGAAAATGAACGAGTTGCGCTACTTTTACGGCAGTTTTGCAGAGATAGCGGAGCAATTACAGCAAATCACTTTTCGCTACTCACACGTTCGGCTGCAACTCAACGGAGAGGCCGTAATAACAGGAGAAGAAGTAGCCAACGACATCTACTTCCTTCGAGAGCTGCAAGAAGCCATCAAAGAGCTACCCGAACCCAATTCATAACTCATCATTCATAATTCCCAAAAGCCCCTCCAAAAAGGGGTTTTTGTTTTTCCAAAACAATTTTATCTTTGCAGGATGAACAAAACCCTACTCATCACAATAGTGTTGGCTCTGTTTTTTGCCGCCTGCAAAAAAGACAACGACACAGGCAAGGAAAAAGACCCTACCCAAAAAGAACCTGACAAAGAAGACCCGCAGGACAACCGCTTAAAGTTTAACCCCGACAACTGCAAAAAGATTACTTTCCGCGACAATGACGGAAATATTACCATCATTCAGTTTTGGACAGGAGAAAGCCTTGATAGTACACACAACTATTTGAATGGGGTTCTCTATACAAAAGGTTATACAGAGGGCTATATGACAGGTTATCAAAAAACATGGTCTATAAATGTAGCAACAGGCGAAAAAGGAGATACTTACGAAACATGGAGTAAGGGGCTGCTCCGGGCGGAACGCACTCGTATTACCGCACCTGACGGAACGGTAAAGAGCGAAAGTTTTGCTAATTACTCCTGCGAATAAGGAAAAGTTTTGTTATTCCAAACAACTTTCGTATCGGCAGCTATGTTGGAAATAAGTCCAACAGCCACTCGCGCCCCATGCACCCGCTAATCAAGTGGATGCTGTGGCTTGCCGCATTGTGGATGCTTGCAGACTTCCTGCACTTCTATTTCACTCACTAAATCCAACTGTTGAAAACTCCACATTGTGGAATGTTTTTTAATTACCCATTCTGTGGTTGCCTTATTTTTGCGGTCATGGTTAAGAAGGACAGCACTAAGGCTTTTCACGACAAAATCAGAAAGATGTTTAAACGCATGAAGTCTAAGGGCAGGCGCACTACGGAAGATGTGATAGATGAGCTTGCAAAAAAGCATTTCCGCTCAACCACCACCATAGAAAACATCATCTACGGCAGGACTAACTATTGACCCAAGTCATAGGGCTGCACCTCAACATCAATATCCTCCTCTCTTTCCTCAAATGGAGGCGTTGCAAACTCATCAATTATATCACAGACAAACGAAATCCTGTACAGGTTGCCTGCGCTGCCTGTATCAACAGGAGCGAAATCTGTACGCCTCATGCCTGAATAGCATTTGCCCGTAGTGCCGTGCAGGGTAGCCTGTATCCAGTCCATCAGGGTAAGGAACTCCAACGCATCGGCTTGGTTAATGCCGCCTTTGTAAGTGTCTGCAAAGGTTTCATAAAACAGGTAAGTGTCCACCTGTACATTTACTTTCTGCATACGGCTTCCCAAATCTTCCATGCCCATGCTTCGGAATCCCAAAAAGATTGCAGGCGCAGGAAAAGGGTGTTCCTCCTCCATAAATCCCACCTGATTGTGCCACAGGTCTATCCATTCAATCTGCTTGTTTTCGCACAGAAGCTCCGCAAGCTCTAAGTACAGTTTTTGCCAGTTATCCATTTTTAAAAGTATTTACGATTTCTTTTGCTATCAATTCTGCTATATGCCTGTCTATTTTGTCCAAAAGCACTCTGCTTTCTCCTATGAACTTGCGTTCAGGTATCCGTATGGGCAGCCTTTTCTTTTTGGTCAGAGCCATAAACTTCCACCGCTCTTGCCCTGTGGCTTTATACATCGCCCAAAAATATTTCCGCATCTTGGGCGTAACCCTCACGGAGAACTTTCCACCGTTGTTGTGTATGGCGGCATAAGGCAGGGTTGTTTCAATCTTTATGCGTTGCATGGTTTCCTCTGCCACTTTCAGGCTTTCCATCAGGGCATTGGTTTTTCGCAATATGGGGTATCCTGTATCATGCTTTCTCGGACTCCACGCCACAAATGAACTGGCGGTAAACCCTCCCTTGTGGAAAGATTCCTTAAAATGGCTCAACGCTATTTGCCCTATATCAGGAGGGATTTGCTTGCGTGTGGATTCTGCCATTTTTGAAAAATCGGGTATTTGTATTTTGCTTTTCATTTTTCTTTATCTTTGCAACCTGAAAGCCTTGAAGAACTCCAACCTGGGTGAACTAGTTACGGGGGTTTTGATGGGCTTTTTCATTTTATATTATCCACTATCGAATAAAAGACAATGTGTCCGTCCTCAATGTTTTCTCTCAGTACAATATAGCTCTTTACCCCCGCTACTCTTGTTTCTATGTAATACCACACAAAATTTCTGCCCTTTGCATCAGGTACTGATTTGATAAAAAAACCATTTTCTATCAGGTCAATAATTTGATAGAGAGCGAAGTTTTTCTCGTCCCACTCCTTGTGCGGTTGATTTAGGGCTTCTTTTATGCCCTTGTTTGTAAAGTGTATTTTCCCGACACCCTCCTTATTGACTGTTTTGCTGATAAGCGATTCTTTCGCCCAACTTATTAGGTCTGCATTGTAAGCCTTTCGGTAGGCTTTTTCCGTTATCTCCTGCGCTTTTTTAGTGGCATTGTACATGGCAAAATAGGGGTGTCCCTTGCTGCCCTTTTCTTCTGAAAAAACCTGCCTTGTAACCCCTACATTGTTTTTAAAGGCTTCGGGTATATCAAATTTTGTCGGGTTTTGTGTTACAGGCTCGGCTGTTTGTATGGGGTAGCACCTGCATCGCCAGTCGAAGGGAGGGAAGAAAGTTAAAAGTGTAGGGTCGTCAAGCGAAAAGATAAGGTTGTTGTACGCCTGATGTTTTTCCCGCACCCTGTCGTCTTCCTGTGTCTTAAATTTAACATTCGGGTATCGGGCTTTGTTGCGTTGAAAGGTTTCCCAAAGGGCTGCCATTTTACCGCTTTGCATGGCTGTCTCATATTCTGCCTGCAAATGATTAAGGTTGTACTTGCTGTTAATTTTCAGGGCTTCCGCCTTAAACTCCTGCCAACTTAACGCCTGTCCGTCTTTGACGAGCTTGCTGTTAAGTTCCTGTTGCAGGGCTAAGGTTTTCGCTCCCGAAAAGTTAAACAGGTTTCGCTGCATGAGCAGGGCAGAACGGCTTGGTGTTTGCGTAGCCGTTGCGCTCCACCCCTCTGCGTAGCCGCTTCCTGTTCCCTCATAAAGCTCTTTGTATGTGGCAAGAATTACATCAGCGTTCAGGTCTTCGGGCTTTATTTTGCCCTCTTGCAGTTGTTTTGCGATGTCCGTAATCAGCCTGTCCCACCCGCTTAAATCAATAGCTGTAATGTCAGTTGCGGGACAACAGGGCAATGCGCTGTAAAACGCTTCAATTTTCCGTATATAGTATGGGGAGTGGATTCGGACTGCGGCTACCCCCCTTGCTACTTTCCCTTTTCTTTCTCCTCTTCCTCTTTTGCAGGGGCGGCTGTTTTAGTGCCGATTATAGGAATGCCCGTGAGTTTTGTTACATATTCAGGGTCGATTTCAAAGAGGCTTCCGAGTTTACTCATGTTTTCTACCTGCTCTTTTATAGTAAGGCTTTCCGTGTCGTCCCATTTGAAATAGTGATTGGCAAGCCCGGCATACACAGGTGATATTTTGACAAGTCGGGGTTTTATTTGTGTGTTAAACACATATTCAAAAAGCAGCCCGTCACTCTCAAACCTGTCTTTTGCCAGCCTGAACTGAATTTCGGAGCTTCCCACATACGCTTTCTCATCGGTCATTCCGCTACCGCCCAGCACTCTTTTACTTATTCGTTCTTCGCACAGTTTGGTAAGAGCTATGTGTGGCAGATTGGCTGCGCTTGCTCCCGAACCCAAGCTGCCTATCTCAAATTTTTCGTTACCCCTACCCACCATAAAGTGGTTTGAGCGAAAGTTTGATGCGGCATCATAGAGTTCCTGCAATCTTTTAGTGTCTTCTCTGTCTGTGGTAATGAAAATGGGGGGAACGCCAAATTTATCTATATAGTCAAGCAGCGTACCTAAGCCGAGTTTGTCGGCAAGAACAATCGGAGCAAGCTGTGAGAGCATACCCAAATCCCTGTTTTTGCCTATCTGAACATAATAGTCAGCAAGCGCACCGTCTTTATAGGAAACACCCGATGTGTCGCCCGCATTCTTGGTAATGATACCTTTTATCGGATTGAAGTGCGACTGCGGTATCTCGTTTATTTCGGCAATCTCTCCTTCGGGTGTGAGTTCCCCGAACTCAATCAGGGTAGTCCCCTGAAACTGCTCTCTAATAACATAGTCCATCAACTCAAAGAACCAAGGTCGTTCAAACAGCCATGATATTTCCGTGTTCTCTTTGTCATTTTCCCCGACAAACTTAAACTTGCGCCTCTTTGAGTAAAGTATGCGGGAGTCTATCACGCTGGCGAGGTGGTCGTTCAGCATGAGGTTTTTGTAGAGCGATGCAATGAGCGTTCTGTCGGGGTTGGTGGGGTCTGATGCGGTTGCAACAGCATCTTTCCAGTCCCGCAGCGTTTTGGCTGACATGGTTTCGGCTTCATAGTTCAGGTTTTGGCTTTCGCTGCCTCCTGCTCTGGAAGAGCGGCTTGCCATTTCCACCCTCATACGCCTTTCATCTGTGTGGCTTAAAACATAGTTTTCAAGTTTGCCGTATAATTTCTTTATGTAGCTCATATATAGTAGTCTTTGTTTGTGTTGTTGCCCCACATGGAATTTGATTTGCCGTCAGGAAGCACTACAGGCGGCAGGTCAAGGGTTATTCTGCCTGATTGAATTTTCTCTAATTGTTTCATTGCCCACTCCCAGTTTTCTTTGGCATCTGACGGCACTTTGCGGGCTGCATTCCTGCGTATCAGGTTGTAAGTGGTCAGCTTTGAGATAATATCAACCAAAACCTCGTTTCTGATAGGGCTTATTTCGTCAAAAACCAGCCCCGTGTTGTACAGGGTAAGGTAGGTTTTGCAGAGGTCTATCGCTTTGCCTTCTGCACGGTCAATAATGTTGTCATCGTGTCCTGTGCTTTCGTCAATGAACCGCTCCCAAATGTCTGTTTCTAAATCTTCCTTGCTTATGTATATCATATTCGTTCGTGTTTTGGTCTCATTCTGCCCGACATAAAGTTTCCTGATGCGCTGCCTATCACTATATGTTTTTCGAGAAAGGATATAGCCTGCTCGTCCGCATCAGGCGCATCGTCTTTTCCGCTGTATCCGGGTTCTATTCCGTAGAGCTGCTTCAATCCCATTTGGGTGTCGGCATGGCTTTTCATGTTGTCATTATAGTAAATGCGCCCGTTTTGATAGCGGGGGTGCAGGGTAAGTATGCGGTCATATTTCTTTGTGCGTGGCGTGTCCACCTTTGTTATGAGCAGGTTGCAGCGTTCGGCTGCGGACACTTCCCTGATGGTGCGGTTTACCTCATCGTTCCAAAACTGCGCTTCAAAACGCCAGTGTATGCTAACACTGGACGGCAGTCCGTTTTGTATGTGGCACATATAGCGGACGGCTTCCGCCATTTTGCATTGCTTCACAAAGGAGGTGATATAGTAGAAATTATCCTTGTACAGTCCCCAAATTCTGACAGCGTTAAAGTCCGCAGTTTCTGCATCTGAATAGGCGATGTCCCAATGCCCTACTATCATGGAAAAGTGGTTGAGTGCGGGCAGAGTAGTCCACTGTATCATTTCGGGCTTGAAGATTTTGCCCTTTGGCTTGGCATCGTGGTTGTACTCCGCATGGGCGGCTAATACGCCCATTTTTTTTTCCTTTTTTCGGTAATAGTCTGGTTTGTACTTGGATTTCCAACGTGGCTCATAGGTAGCGGGGTCATACGCCTTTACTTCGTGAACGTGCCAATCCGGGTGCAGGGCTGCCAGCTTGCGCAGAAACATGACTTCGGCAAACCAGTTGTTACTAAACACTAATCTCTCCTGCTCTCCGTCCATTGATGGCAAAAGCTCGTTTTCCACCCACTCCACCATCTCGTCCTGCCGCTTTTCGTTTTTAATGGTTTGGCGAGTTTCGAGGTCATCGCAGTTGTAGTGCATGGGTCTTTTGCTGCCTACCCTCAATCCCCTGCAACTCTGACCGAAGCCGAGAGCCTGACCAATGAACCCACCCTTTGTTACCCACAGAGCCTCGTCCCACCTGCCTAATTGCTGCTGTTCGCCAAAGTCGGCTATAATGCGTGGGTTGGCTTCAAATTCTGCCCGCAGGTCTTCCAAAAGTTGACAGGCTCTTTTTTCGTTTACGCCTATCAGGACAAAGTAGTAGTGTCCGTGTTTCAGCCACATTTTGAAAGGAATGATAACATTATTCCAAACTGACTTTGCCAATCCTCTTCCCCATTTGGAAAAACCTGTAAAGGTCGGGTCTTTTTCAAGCCTCTTGGCAAAATCAAGCTGAAAGTCCGCGCACTCCGCAGTAGCATAATGGGGAAAGTAATATTCCACCATTGCTTTGGTGTCGTGTTTCAGGCGTTCTATTCGTGCTTTCTTTTCTGCAAGCGTTTCGTCAGGAATGACGGAAACAGAACTGCGTATCAGCTCTATCTTTTTTCGGTATCGCTCAATCGCTCTTTTATGTGCGGCTTTCATCCCAGCTTTTCCGTTATGGTTGATAAGTGGTATTCCTGAAAGTCAAGTGTTTTCAGATACAGGTTAGCATCGTAGTTTTGGAGGTGCTTGAAAATGTCCTCCATAATCTCTATGTATATCCCCAAGTTTATACGCTGCTCTTTGTCTATCGCCAAGAGTGCTTTTGTATGCATGGCTGTTTCCTGACCCACCGCAACCGCCTCTTTTTTGAGCCACAGCACAGTCTGCTGGTCTTTCTTTTCTTCCGCCTCTTTTATCTCTCTGAAAATGGCGAGCCTTCGCTCTGTGAGGTGAGAGATAACCTCTTTTATGTCTTCGGCTCTCTTTTGTGCGGAGTTCAGGCGGGCATCGCGCTCGGCTTTCCAGTTTTCATCTTTTGCCCAGTCGCTGATTGTTTTTTCGGTAACGCCAACCGCTGCCGCAATCTCTTTTTGCAGTTTTCCGTTGCAAAACATCTCAAAAGCTGCAAGCCTTTCGCCCTTTTTTTTCGCCATTGTTTTTTGTGGTAATAATCTGCTGCAAAGATTGATATTACTTTATAAAATTGATAAATGGAAATACTAAATTAGACAGTAAAACACTGTCTAATTTAGTATTTTAAATTTTATCATCAAACGGCTATATATAAAATTTGTAGCCGATTTGAAACGCAGATTTTACATAGCGGCACATTTGGCAAGAACCACTGTAATTTTCACTCCCTGCATAAAAGCGGAGCAGAAAAAGACGGAAACGGTTGTTCACATAAGCGGGCATATTGGCGTGGAGGGGAAAACTGATAGTGAGACTTTCAGACAAACAGTTGATGCCCTATTGGCGAAAGGAGTGAAAGCAATCACCCTCCGCATCAATTCCGAAGGCGGTAGCTGCTTTGATGCTAACGAGATGGTGAGCGAGCTTGAGCGTTTTGACAAAGTAAATATAAAGCTGGGCGCATTGGCGGCAAGCGCAGCCACTTTTTTCTGCACCAAGTTTCACACTACGGCACGAAAAAACACGCAGTTGATGATACACAAACCAAGCACTTTGGCTTGGGGCAATGAAAGCGACATCGAAAGCACCCTGCAACTCCTGAAAAACATTACTGCTGATTACAAAGCTGCCTATGCTGCTAAAATGGGCAAAACGGAGGACGAGGTAGAGGAAATGTGGGCGAAAGGCGACAAGTGGCTAACTGCAAAAGAAGCCAAAGACCTTGGGCTGGTAGATGTTCTTGAGGGCGAAGAGCCGATAGATGCCTCCATTGCAGCATTGCTCAAAAAGGCAGGCGCACCGCAGGCTTTAATTAACACACGCAAACAATTATCGAAAAAAATAATGGACAGAGACGAACTAATTGCATCGCTCGGCTTGGCTGCCGATGCAACTGACGAGCAAATCAACACCGCGATTGCGGAAATGAAGCTCGCAAAAGAGGCGCAGGATAAAGCCGCTAAGGACAAGGGCGCAGAAACGGAAGCGACAGGAAAGGCGTTGTTTCTGAAAGCTGTATCAGAGAAAAAATGTACCGCAGACATGGAGGCTTCTTTCTTGCAACTGCACAAGGCAAGCCCCGAAGCGGCAAAGCAGTGGATTGAAAAGCTGCCATCCGTTCCCAAGTTGTCAGACGAGCTGAACGCGAAAGGAGACCCGTCTGTTGATGCGGCAAGAAAGGACTGGGCGTTGGATGATTACCTCGAAAACGACCCAAAGGCGTATGAGGCAATGAAAAAATCAGACCCCGAAAAGGCAAAGCGTTTAGAGGAGGCGTACTTTAACAAAAAGGACTAAAAGAGCTATGGCACAATTATATAAAGAATTAGCCGAGAGAGAACTGATTAAGAAGTTTCGCCATGAGCACTCATGGCTCGGCACGGTAAGAAGCAAGCCGCAATGGGTAAGCAATGATGTGATAAAAATTCCACGTCAGGGTGCAGACCCGCAGGTGTTGATTAACAACAAAATCTATCCTATACAAAGCAATGACCGGGAGGACGATTTCATTGCGGTTGCGCTGAACAAGTATGACACGACAAACACGACTGTAAGTGATGATGAGCTTGAGGCTCTTCCTTATGAGAAAGTGTCGGACGTGCAGGTTCAGCACAGGGAGAAATTAGAACAAGATACGGGTGAACACGCATTGTATTCAATCGCACCTGCCGCAGATTCAGCCAAGACTCCAGTCTTGGTTACTACGGGATCAAATGACGGAAATGGGAGAAAACGCCTTACCACAATCGACCTTATTAACTATAAAAAGGAGTTGGACGTTTTGGCTGTTCCAAGAAGGGGCAGGATGTTGATTTTGTGTGCCGACCACGTTGCCGACCTGCTGACTGAGGATTTGACGTTCAGAAACTCTTACCAAAATATAAAGGGCGGTCTTATCTCAACCTCCTATATGGGATTTGAAACGTGGGAGGATATGACACCTGTTCACTATGCGTTAGATGGCGGAGTTCTTACTAAGGAGGCTTTTGGAGCTGTTCCTACAGGATTTGCAGCCTCAGTAGTGGCTTTCAAGGGCAATCTTGCTAAGGCAACCGGTACGGTTAAAAGGTACATGGTTAAGGCGGAAAATGACCCGAATAACCGCAGAAATACTATCGGTTTCCGCCTGTATTTCATTGCGGTGGCAATCAAGGACGAGGGAATGGGCGCAATCGTTTCAGCAGCACATGTAGGTTAAACAAAGTAAAAAGCAAAGATATGGCAGATAAACACGTTTCTCAGAAAGTACAGTACCCTTGGGGGGAAGTCAGCAAAATACCCGTTACGGCAGGAGCTACGATGAGCGCAACCGTATGGAATAACAAAACCCAAATCGACATCAGCGAGATGGCAGCCGCAGGTACGCTTAACCTTGCCATTGACCCTGCTGTCAGGGTTGGGGCGCAGCTAAGGGTAAAAGTAAGCGCAGACGGCACAAACAGAACGCTCACCCTTGGAACAGGCTTGGAAGGAAACGCTTTGACTGTAAGTGCAGGCAAAAAATTCAACCTGTTGTTTGAGTTTGACGGAGAGAAGTTTTCGCAGGTTTCCACGCAACAGCTGAACTAAAAAATTGGCTGAACAGCAGTCGGGAAGTGGGGGTTAGTTTAATTGGTTAGAACGGAAGACAGTTAATCTTCCAGATAAGGGTTCGAGTCCCTTACCCCTGCCAAAGAAAGAAGAGATGAAAGAGAGCAGAGACATAAACGACTTAGATGCTGTCCTTAAAGAGGCTTTTCTTTATGGAAAAAGCGAATACGACAATCTCGGAGACGAGTTTGAGCCGTTTCTTACCTGCACTCACAGACCTAACGAAGTTCAAGCAAAGTTGTATGCAAAAGGCAGGACAGAAGCAGGTAAGATAGTTACCTATGCCAAGCCTGGACAGAGTAAGCATAACCAAAAGCCCTCAAAGGCTTTTGATATTGCCTTTAAAAAAGGCACTCAGTTAAGCTGGGATGCTTCCAAGTTCAGAAAGTTTGCAGAGATAATAACCGCGAAATATCCGCAGGTTGTTTGGGGCGGGAACTTTAAGAGTTTTAAGGATTTACCACATTTTGAAATAAAATAAAAACATGAAAAATAAGCTAAAAATATTTGGGTTGGTTATGATTGGGTTTGTTATGCTGGCAAGTACGGGTTGCGGTGGTACGCAATCCGTCAGCCAGACGATTACGCAAAAGGACTCGGTCTTTATTACAGAAACAGTAGTTGAAAGAGATACTGTTCTCTTTACACAAGCGACCACCGTTACCGAGTATGTAACCGTACCCTGCCCGGAAGCCTTTAAAACAGATTTTAAACCTGTTTTAAAAAGGCAAAACAATGCCACGCTGTCGCTCACGCCCACAGAAGATGGGACACTGAAAGCGGAATGCGAATGCGACACTATTGCTATTGCTGCCAAACTAAGGGATAAACACAGGAGCGAGTTTAGGTCTGAAAAGGCAGGGGTCTATAAAACCACCGAGCCTAAACCCGTGAGATATACCCCGCAATGGATAAAAACCTTTGCATGGATAGGTGGAGGCACAGTCGCATTGTGCGGAGGCATTTTTATTAAAAACGCAGTCAAAATTTTTGGAAGATGACACTATACAACAAATCACAGTTACAGAAAAAGGCGGAACCTGTGTTTAAGAAACACGGGGTAAACAAGTTGTACGCCACAGAAGACGGACAGATATTCCTGCTCGACAACCGGGCGAACCTCCATGCAGGCGGCAAACTGAGAGTTTTCCCGCTTTATGCAGAGGCAAAGGCTGAGATTAAGACTGAGGCTAATGATGGAAGCCAAGAGCCTTTTCTAAATGTGAAAAACCTGCTTGCAAGTCTTAAAGGCAAAACAGCCGAAGAGCTAAGCGAAGCTATGGTAAAGGAAATCGCTGGACAAAACCGAAAGTCTGCCGTTGCAGGCATTCAGGAGATGCTGGATGAAGCGGTAAACGTTCCTGAAGGCGACCCTGAAAATAAAACCAAAACTGACGACAAGGAGGAACAAGCATGAGTTTTGAGGGAGTAGTAGTCGGGAAGATAAACAACTTTGCGGGCGAAAGTAACGTAAATGAGGATAATCAGTTTATCCTCATTTACAGCCTTGCTTTGGGGGATTTGCCCGAAGGCGTAGCCCACTATGAGCCGCACAGGCTTTTGTCAATTGAAGATGCGGAGGCGTTGGGCTTTGATGCCGCTTTTGACGCCAATGAGGAGGTGCTTGTTTACCAGACCATTGCCGACTTTTTCGCCTACGCACCCGGAGCGGTTCTAACGCTCATTATGAGTCCTGTGGACTCTCCTTCCAACATTATGGCGCAAGCGGAAATTGTCGCAGCCATAAACGAAACCAAAGACGGAACGGTGATAGGCATAGCTGGTACGGTTGAGACAGCCGTAGAGCTTGCGGACGAGGTGGAAGTTGTTCAGGCTGAAATTGCTAAGCTGGCTTTGAGCCACAGGCTGATAGATGCTGTGATATTACAAGGCAACAACGGCATTGACGAGGGGGAAATTGAGCTTGCGTGGGAGATTGGCGAACTTCCCGATATGCGTGAGAAAAACGCTCCCAATGTTTCCATTTCCATAGCCCAAGACCCTGCTGTTGCAGCGATTGAAGGGTACGAGCTGCTGGCAGATGTGGGCAGCGTTATCGGTATGTTGGCAGTTCGTAAAATATCTGAAAACCTTGGCTCGGTGGACATTGAAAGAAAGCCCACCGCTTACAGAGCCGATGCCAACTACACGCTGACACGAGGCAACAGGTGGAAAACCGCCCAGTTGAGCAACGGAGTAAAATTCGAGGCTCTTACGCCTGCACAGAGAAAGGCTCTTACAGACAAGGGTTACATCTATGCGGGCGAGTATGCAGGCTATGCAGGCGTTTTCCTTAACGGGTCGCCCACCTGCGTTACCGCAACAAGCGATTACGCATGGATAGAAAACAACAGGGTTTGGAACAAGGCTGCACGGGTTATCCGCAGAACACTTTTACCAAAAGTAAAGAGCAAGTTCAAGCGCGACCCGCAGACAGGATTTGTCCGCAGCACCACGCTCAGTTACTGGCAGGGACTGGTGGAGAGCGCATTGGAAACAATGGTGAGCAGCGATGACATAAGTGGCTATAGCGTGATAATACCCGCAGCGCAGAACCCCACCAATGCTACTCCTCTGCAAGTACAGGCGGTGGTAGTGAAAGACGGAATAGTACACGAGTTTAGCGTAGATGTAAGTTTAGTATAACAACATGGCACAGGAAATAGTAAATCAGTTTGGAAGGCTCACAGGGTGGAACAGGATAACCCTGAACCTGCTTGGCAGGGATGTGGAAGGTATCCGCAAAATAGCCTACGATGACACCGTTGAGAAAGAAAACGCTTACGGAGCTTCCCGTATGCCCATAGGCAGGGAGGAAAAGAACTATGCCGCCACTTGCAGCTTGGAACTCTACTCCGAAGAAGTAAGAGCCATACAGCGCAGCCTGCCTATTGGTCAGAGGATACAGGACATTGCACCCTTTGACGTAGTAGTTGAATACGAGCTTCCTGACGGCACTCTTTACAAAGACAGGGTTAAAAACTGCGAGTTTACCAACAACAGCCGTGAAGTTAATCAGGGAGACGGAAGCATTGTAACCGAATACACCCTGATATGCAGCCACGTACAATGGAATGTAATTTAATATTTCGACAACTCAATAACCAAAAATATGACAACCATAGCAACACCCGAAGAAATAGCAGGATTTAAAGCCCGATACGGAGAGGATAATATTCACTTGGTAACGGTAGAAGGAGGACATGACTTCATTATCCGCAAGCCAGGAAGAAGAGAGCTTGACATTATAGGTGAAAAGGGACTGAACAAGGATATATCGGGGGCAAACAGCGTTCTGATAAAAAACTGCGTAATAGCGGGGGACACCTCTGTTTTTGACAGAGACGGTTCTGTGTATATGGCTGTGATGGAGCAGCTAAAGACCCTTACCGGGCATAAAAAGGCAGAGTTAAAAAAGCTCTAAGGTTTTGGGAAATTAAACCGGATACTTCCCACCCCAAAGCCATACAGATAGGGGATGCCCGAATAAGATACTATTTTAAGATTGACCCCGAAACCCTGCCGGACAACCAATGGTGCAGGCTGGTGCAGGAATGTAACTGGCTGCACGAGCAGCAGGTGGAGGAGCAGATGAAGATGTTAAAAAGTGTGCTGTATGAAGTGGCAGCAGAGGTAATAAAAGCATTGAGTAAGCGAAGATAATGTCAGAAAATAAAACAAGTTGGATAATAGAATTAATTAACAATGTTACTGCTCCTGCCAAGCAGATGACACAGGGCGTTGTTGATTTTGACAAAGCTGTTCGCACAGTTAGCGCGAGCCTTGATGGCATGGACAAAGCCTCAAGAGAACAGGCGGAAGTGGCACTGGAAGACCATAAAAATCTTACCGAGCTTCTGAAAAAAGAAGAGAGAGCTATACGAGACCTGAAAGCGTATATAGAGAGCCTTCCCGAAGACCCGTTTTCAAGAGGCGCACACGAAAAGAAGCTGGCAGAAGCGGAAACAAGAGCAAGGCGATACAGAGATCAGCTCACGGAGATAAACCACGAATTAAAAGACATTTCAGAGCAGCCCGAGCCGGGCAAGACCAAAGCCAACTGGGGAGCGATGATGGTGGTAATCAACCAGTCTATGGAGCTTGCTAATAAATTCGGAAAGGCGTTGGATTTTGCTCAAAATATCAAAGATCTTGAAAAAAACATACGCCAAATGACAGACGCGACAGGCGATGCGTTGGAGGACATGACACAGAGGGCTTACATCTTGGGCAAAGAATACCAGGACGGAGGCGATGAGGTGGCGAAAGCCGCCCATGTGCTGAGTCAAAATATGCAGATAAGCATGGGTGAAGCCTTTGACCTAATAGAGGCAGGCTACAAAAAGGGAGCGAACCTTGGCGGTGATATGCTCAGTCAGCTAACCACGCATGGAGGCAAGCTGCGACAAGTAGGGATTGATGGCGCAGATGCTATCGCTCTTATGGTGAATGCAGGGAAGCAGGGAATTTTTGGAAGCGATGCGCTGAACTCAATTAAGGAGGCGGACGACTCATTGCGGGAAATGGGACCGCGACAAATCGAAGCACTCAAAGGCATAGGCTTGGCGGCTAAGGATTTTGCAGGCAAAACCAGTTGGGAGGCTATGCAGATGATAAGCGAGGCAATGGACGGCAGAACCGTTCAGGAAAAACAAATGGTTCTGAAGCACATATTTAAGCAAAGCGGAGAAAATGCAGGCTTAGGCTGGGTGGAAGGTTTTAGCTCCATTGACATGGACATAAACAATATGCCAAACGTAGAACGGAGTGGCAGCGCAATGAGGGAGTTTTTGGCAAAAACCGAACTGTGGTTTACCGAGTCTATGGGCAACATAGCGATTACCATGCAGCAGCTTTCGGGTCCCGTTACCACCATTGCAGGCATGATACCCATAGTGCAAACACTGACCAAGATGATTAAAGGAACGACTGTGGTTCAGTGGCTATGGAATGTTGCGGTAAAGGGGCTTGGAAAAGCTATTATGTCTATTCCCATAATAGGGTGGATAGCAGCAATTATAGCGGGCGTAATATGGGCTTACAATGAGTTTGAGGAGTTCAGAGCGGTCATAGACGGGCTTTGGGAAACGGCAAAGGCGGTTTTTAATAATATGTGGCAATGGATAAAACTACTGGTTGCGCCCATCAGGATAATTATTGCTTTTGCAATGGACGGAACGGAGGGCGCAAAAGCCGAGATTGAAAAACTGAAGCAGGAGGCAATCGAGTATGGAGAGGGTGTAGCTGATATTTATTCGGGCAATGCTTTTAAGAGGGGTTATGATAAAAGTTTGGAAGAATCGGCAGCAAAGAAAAAAGAAGAGGAAGCCCCTACTCTTGTGGAAGAGACCGCAGGAACGACACCGAAACATGACGGAAAAGGCGGAAAAAAAGACAACGAGCTTCACGGCTTATCCATAGACGGAAGCAGCGGAGGCGGAAAAAGCATTACCATGAATCTTGAAATCAAAAACTACTTTCAGAAAATGGCGGGCGATATGGACTTACAAAAAGCAGCCAATAAGATTTCCGAAATGGTAATGGACAGAATGAGGGATACTTTAATAATAGCAGGATAATGATAGACAGGGATTTGAGATATGACATAAGCGGACTAATGGAGCTTGCCTTCGGGGTGAAGTCGCCTGTGTTTATCCCAAATCCAATAGAGCTAAGGCGCAGGCATGCTATTGACTACACCATAGAAAACAAGGAAGTGCAGCCCCTGTATCTGGACGATTACGAAGTCAGCACCAAAGACAGGCAGTGGGAGGAAGGCAAGTATGGGCGCATGAGTGTTTTTGGCACTCCTGTTGTTTTTCCAATGGAATTTATAGGGGACAAAGGGGTCTATAAAGTGTACCACGATAGCGGGCAGCTTGCAACGATAGGGCTTCACAACTTTGAACTGCCGGTTACTTCAATGGCTGATTTTACACGCGATAAAATATTGGCTGAAACGCAACAGAGTTCAGGCGAGGGAAACGTGGTTGAGATGTACGGCTTTGCTCCGTGGCAGATACGCATCAGAGGCTTGTGCCTTGACGACCCGAGCCGCAGCCGCGAGAAAACTGCTGACGAGCAGAAACAGACTCTGCTGAGGTGGGAAAAGCTGGCTGACAAGATAAGAGTGCGGGGCAAGTTATTTGCGGAGAAAGGCATAAGCCATATAGTTGTACGGAGCATAAATCTGAAACAGATGGAGGGGCGACCCGATGTATATCCTTTTGAAATAGATGCGTTTTCTATGCTGAGCGAGGAACGCTCGGTTAAACAAGCAGAGGAGGTGGTGTCATGAGCGATTTTAAGGTAATGGCTTGCAAGGTGGTGTTTAAAACAGAACCTGAGCCAATAACAATGTTTAAGATAACACAGGTGCAGATAGAAACGACTTTCCGCGAGCCGAGCGACAAGGCGGTTATTACGTTTCCCCGCAACTGGGATAACTTCTTTGACAAGAAAAAGAATCCCCGCAAGCTGTTTCCTCATGGTACGCCTGTGGAAATTTGGCTCGGATATGATGACCACACAAGACTTGTGAAGGAGTTCGAAGGTTATGTGCAAACAATATCTTCGACCTATCCTATAGAAATTACCAGTTATGACGAGATGTGGAATGTGAAACGACTACCTGTGAACCTGAGCATGGCAAGTATAACGCTTGACAAGCTGCTGAAAATGATTGCTCCAAACTATGAGATTGATGCGTTGGAGGGTGTGGATTTGGGAGAGGTACGCCTCGCCAAGACAAACGTGGGTGCGGTGCTGGCAAAGCTGCAAGACGACTTCGGACTGATGACCTACATGAGGGGCAAAACGATTGTGTGCGGCAAATATTATGCTGCCAATACAGGGGTTGCGGCTCAGGTTATAGACCTTGATAAGGCAAAAAACAACGAACTGCAATGGCGCAACGGAGACGAGGTGATTGCCAAAATAAAAGGCACGAGCGTAATCAGGGGCGTGAAGTATGAGTATGAAGCAGGGGAAGAGGGTGGCGACAGCTACGATTTTCCCTATCCGGGCGTTAGCTCGTATGCGGCACTCAAAGAAAAAGTGAATGAGGACTACGAAAAACTGAAACAGGGCGGATTTAGCGGGGAGCTTACCATATTGGGAAAACCCTCGCTAAGGCATGGAGAGAAAGTGTCGCTGGTTTCACGTCTGTTTCCCGAACGAAACGGAACGTATTACATAGACTCAATAGTAAAGAATTGGAATCCGTCAGGATATGAGCAAGTATTAACCTTACCAATAATAGCAGCATGAGTAAAGTAGGAGAAATGGTAGCGATGTTCAGGCAGATGGCGAAGCAGCAGCAGGTCATCGGCACGGTGTGGGCTACTGCTAAGGAGATTGACTGGGAAAACAAAACCATGATAGCCACAGGCTTAAAGGACGATTTGGATTATTTCAATGTGAGGCTTGGCTTGGGCGCAATAGTGGTTAAACCGAAAGTGGGCGCAAGGTGTCTGCTTGGGATAATTGAAAACAAAGAAGCAGAGGCGCACCTGTTGTCAGCAGAGGCGTTTGATGAGATACACTACGGAAGCGCGGAGTGGAGCAGCGTGAAGGGGGAAAGTCTTGTTGAAGAGAGCAACAAGGACAAGGTTGTTTTGGATACAATCATAAATGCTTTTTCTGCATTTGTACCGCCTCCCTCGCCTGATGGCGGTGTGGCTGCTACTGCTTTTTTATCAGCACTAAAAACAGCACTAAGCACACAGTCAAGCGGAAATTATACAGACATACTAAACAAAAAAATAAAGCATGGCGAATGATTTTTTGAGCGATATGGACGAGGACGAGGTTGCTGTGAATGGCGACTTTGCTTTTGGCGAGAGTACGCAGCAGGAGCTGGCTGACATTATACGGCTGAACAAGGGGCAGCTAAAAAGCGACCCTCTGCTTGGTCCCGAACTGGTGAGAATGGTAAATGCGAAAGCAAAGAGTGTTGATGTGGAACAGGTAATGAGGGATAACCTAAGCAGGGATAACAAGGACTATGACGAAGTGAAAGAAATATTGAAACTGAAATGAGAAGAATAGACTACATATTAAAGGCATTCGGGTTTGAGAATGTTACTGATTACGGCAAGAGCGTGGTTGGCGGGCTGAAAAACGATTTTGCGCTCAAGTTGCTTTTTGTTTCCGCTCTTGGAAGTGCGAGATACTTTGTTGAGAGCCTTTCCGGGTTGGATATAGCTGTGTTCTTTGCTTTTGTTTTTCTGATTGTGGCGGAGTTTTGGACGGGGATTAGAGTGAGCCTGAATGTGAAAAAAGAGAAAGTGCAAAGCCGCAAAATGGGGCGCATGATTTTGAAAATAGGCACATACATCGCTATCCTTTCTGTTCTTAATGTGTTTGCTCTAAACATAGATGCGCCTGATGTGGCAGGGGTTGAGATGAATCCCTTTAAATGGCTTTACTACACTGTTTTTATAGCCATAGTCTTTCAGCTTGTGATAAGCTGGTTTGAGAACTTGGGAGAGTTAGGATACAAGGAAACAAGGACAATAGCGGGGTTTATATTGAGGAAGTTTAACACATGGTTTGAGTTTGAAGGAAATAAGAGCAATCGGGATAAATGAAACAGTACAGCACACATAACCACCAAAGCGTGTGGGATTTGGCAGTGCAGCTTTACGGCACTGTGGATGCTGTCGGGCAACTGATAGAGGACAACCCGCAGTTGTGCTTTGGCGGGGAAATCCCAGCGGGAACGGTTATCAATGTGCGCCCTTCGGCAGCAGTTCGACAAGCTCAGGGTGGCAGCTCAGGGAACGAGAGGGTAAACGAGGCGGTGGCAGACTACTTTGAGCGAAGCGGACGAATATCAGCTACCGGGTGGACAGACCCCGAAGCAAGCGAGGAAACGAATTTTAGCGAGGACTTTAACAATGATTTTCAATAATGGCAGTATTAACAAGAGAACAATTAGAAGGCAAGATTGATGCGGTAATAACCGCCAATAACAATGGCGAGATTACAGGCGGGGTTTTGAACGACCTTTTGCAGGACTTTAAGGATTCGTTTGCTTTCCTTAGCGAGTTTGCGGCTGCGCTTGCTGCGAAAGCAAACGTGGAGCATATACACGGAATGGGTGATATTATAGGCTTGGGAACAGCGATTACGGGTAAAGCTGATGCGGAGCATACTCACGCTATGAGCGATGTTGAGGGACTTGGGGCTGCTCTTGAAGGCAAGGCAAGTACTGATGTAGCCACAACGGAATATAACGGGTTGTTGTCAAATTCTGACAAGTCAAAAATAGACGGAATAGCGGCAGGAGCTACGGCTAATGACAGCGATGCTAACCTGAAAAACAGAGCGAACCATACAGGAGAGCAGGCGATAAACACGGTTACAGGCTTGCAGACTGCGCTTGACGGCAAGGCAAATACAGGACATACGCACACTATAAGCGATGTAGCGGGTTTGCAGGACGAGCTTAACGGAAAGCAGCCTATGTTGGTGCAAGATGCTGGGTGGGAAGCCCCTGTGGGGCTAAGTAATAAGACTTCGTTTAATGTGGACGGAGTTACTACCTCTCAGCTTGCAGCGAGGGTAAAGGCGATGTATGAAGCATTGAATGCCGCAGGAATACTTTTAGAAACAACAATACCTGAATAATGAGATTAGATACTTTCATATCAGGGGAAACCTTAGCCTTAATTCTTACCCTTGCAGATGCGGGCGGAGAACCTATTACGTGGGAGGAACTGGATGAGCTTGCTGTTGTTTTAAGCATAAACAGGAAGCCTGTCGCTGTTTTGAAAAAAAGTACAGAGGAGCTTGAACCCGGAGAGGAAGAGGGCGAAGTTCTTTTGGTTGTTGAAGATGCGGAAACGGCTATTTGGCAGAGTGGAAAATTAACCGCTACCGTGAGCGTGGAGATTGGGGCTTCGAGTGCCTCAGCCACCAAGATTGAAGTGGTTGAACTGTTTAATGTAAGGAGAGAGAATGTCGGTTAGTATCAGTTTCAGGAGAGATAACAGGTTTTCCGTTGGCTTCAAAGGCGACAGGGGAATAAGCGTTGGAAAGAAAGTGCCGCCACGTAAAGCAGGTAAGGTTTACAAGCATGACTACCAAGAGCCGTACAGCTATTGCGGTGTGGCGAATGACGGAACGCAAGAAAACAGTGAGGGGTGGAAAATTACAAGAATAGAGATTAAAGAGGGGGGCGAGGCTGAGACAGGAGTTGCTTATGGTAAATGGACTGAAAGAGAAATTTTAGATTATGAATAACAAGGAGAAAACACGGAGCGCAAACATCGCACCGCTACCTAATGGAAGCTATGCTGTTGTGGTGCGAACTTGGGCTACAAATGAAGACGGGGAAACCGTAGAAGAACCTACCTTAAAAAGAATAGCAAATTCTTACATGGAGGCTTTAGATTTAGTTTTAACTAACGCGCAAGAAAATGGCTGAGAGGTATTTGGTTTCTTCTGGATTTTCGAACAATTCTGCTATTTATGATGGAGGTACGATTCCTGCGCCTGATGATATTTTACGTCTTAACGGTTATGTGTTAACACAAAACTCAGATATTATGCTATCTGAGTTGAGGAATGATGCTAATCCTTCTCAGGGTGTAGTTAGTGGAGGTTTTTTAACTGTAAGTACAACCGGTTTCACAACAGTGTCAGATGTTTATTATCATGGCGGAAATTATATATATCTGGTATCAGCAGATATTGTCCACACATTAATAGGTAAGGTAGTTTCAAATTTTTACTCAAGCAGCAGAGGATTGTATTTTAATAACAACTTTTACGGGAAAATGACAATAGTAGGAGACATTGTTGCTAATCTTGGTTTAGCCATTGGTTCCGTCGCACCTGTTGGAGGGCGACTTGAAGTATTTGGAAATTTATATAATAGTGCTAACAATAGCACTGCTCTGGCATCGGGCAATTTAGAAGTTACGGTAAACGGATTGGCTTACGGTGCAAAGAGCACGCTTCCTATTATCAATGCAAGTGGTGGTACTGCCGGGTCAGTGAAAGTTCAAGGAGCTATTATGTCATTAGGCGGCACTAACCTATTTGCGGGAGATGTTAGGTTCATGTCAAATCCTCTGTTTGTTGTGATTGATGAATCGGGTAGTCCTCTACCGCTGACAGACCCCAACACGGCTGACCATGCCCTCCCGCAAGATGTTAGAGATAAAGTGGTTTACAATAATGGAGGTCTTACAGGCACATCTAAAATGCCGGTAAAAGAGGTTGTAAGCAAAGGTGTTGTGTTTGATAACGGCACGGTTGGAGAGGCAATATTGACCGCAGAGGCGGTAGCACAGGCAGCCGCACAAGTAGTTGGTGCGCAGTTTAATAGTTTTAAAAGTTAAGAGATGGCAAGGAGTGTAAAATATTTTTATGACATAATCATTCAGGAGAAGGACAGCTTGGCGACCTTAAATGAATGGCAGCCGCAGGCGGATACGGCTAATAACCTGCTGACGGATGTAAGTCAGAGCAAGGTGGCGCGGTGGAGGATTTTTAGCTGGTGTGTGGCTTGTTGCGCCTATGCGCTTGATGTGCTGTTTGATTTGTTTAAGAAAGAGCTTGGAGTGATGGTGCAAAACAGCCGATACGGTACTCTCCCATGGTGGGAGGTTACGGCTAAGGCTTATCAGCACGGGCATAATCTCGTGTGGCAGAACAACCAGTACGAATATGTTACCGATGCTCCTGATAGCCGTTTTGTGAATTTTGCCAAAGCGGTTGAAAGCGGCAGGTCGGTAATTTTGAAAATAGCAGGAGGTAGCGAGGATAGCAGGCAGCCCGTGAGTGGTGCGGTGGAAAGTGGATTTATGAGTTATGTTAAAAGGGTTAAACCTCCGGGTTCTCATGTGGTGGTTGTGAATGCGGAAGCGGACAGATTGAAGCTATATTTGAAGATAAAGTACAATCCGCTCGTGCTGTCGGCTAATGGACAGCTATTGGAGAACCCCTCACAAAAACCTGTTGAAACAGCGATAGCGACTTATTTGTTGAACCTGCCTTTTAACAGCAAGCTGGAAATAAGCAAGCTGAGCTATGAGCTAAAACAAATAGAGGGTGTTGAGGCTGTTTACCTGATTGAAGCAGAGGGCGCAAGGCATGAGGGGGATTTTGAGGCATTTGCTGAAACTTATGAGCCATATAGCGGTTATATGGTGATAGATGATGAGTTTCCGTTGAGCGACACACTAACCTACGAGCCATTTTAAACCATGTTTAAATACGTTTTAAATACACATAAAATTGTCAGGGATAACCTGTATGAGTGGCTGCACAAACCTAAGCGGCTGGACTGGCTGAAAGCGTGGACTAAGCCTTTCAGGATTATCCATACCGATTTTGTGGCGGTGGTGTCGCGGTACAGGTATTTGGGCAGGTTTAACGGTCAGTTGATGTATATGGAACGTATCCTGAACGATACATTCGCCCCCGATAACAGGGCGATATACATAACAGACGGCAATTTTATTGACCCGACATATCTTTTCCCAAGAACGAAAAACAAACCGATTTGGCTCTATCCGAGATGGAAGGCGGGACAGAGCTATGCGGCAGGCGAATATGCTATTGACGGAAAGTCTGTTTATTTGGCAATAACGGCAAGTACAGGCGATAAGCCGAGCGAAACACCCGCCAAATGGGTGAAACACAGGGCGGTTTCTTATCTGCGGAGGCGGGAGGATTTTAGCCAGTCGGGCGTGTTTGTAGTGAATGTGCCTGACGGATTGGAGTTTGATGAAGTGAGAATGAGAGCCTTGATAGACAGCTACAGGATAGCGGGAACGGAGTACACAATTAACATTTATACGATATGAACGAGTTAAAAATAGAAAACAAGGGCTATCCCCTTTCGGTAGAGGATTTGAACTTCCTAATGGCAGCCTATAAAGATGCTTTTGAGGGAATAGCCCGAACATTCGGCAATGCGTTTTTGTACGACTGCCGAGTTGGCGGAACTGGAAGCAATGGCAGTATTGCTCACGGATTTGTTGCGCTTGGCGGAGAGATTTACCGAGTGTCTGCTCAAAGCTGGACGACAGCAACAATCACAGACCCTTGTTTAGCTCCTTTTCAGGAGGCGGACACAAATCTTAGTCCTGTTGAGTATGACGATTTGATTGCCCGTGATGCTCATTTTGTCCGCATGGCAAGGGTGGAGCAGTTTCAATCTCTGCCCGGACAGGTGAGGTTCAGGGATATGAAGGATTTTGGCTTCTACTTTTTGGGCGAAGGCTGGGTAGAGGTTGGCTCATCAGGGGCTTACAGACCGATTTACAGCATTAACTGGGGCGCATACACCCCTTCTATTCCCTATATGGAAGGTTTTGAGACGCTGAAAGTGCGTAAGTATGAGAGCTTCTTAGAGCTTACGGGAGTGTGCCAGCAAACTTCTTTTGTAGATTACAGACAGAAGGTCTTTCAGCTCCCCGATGTACCTCTTCACAGAGACGGGCAGAGGCTTATTCCCACACACAGGCAGATTGTCGATGTGCCGTTGGCTAAATTTCAGGGCGGAAGCGTTGGGTATGGTGGCAGGGCTACATTGGAGTTTGACACAGATGGAGGTGTTTATATAGAGGCATGGAAAGGTGGGGATATTGTGGCAACCGATACAGTGATATTATGCTTTAACCACAGGATTCCTTTATTTTAATTCATAGGGGCTTGAAAAAGCCCCTGACTTCAACCGAGTATCTCAGGCTCGGTTAATTAAGGTGCATACACACCAAAGCCAGAGGCAGAGCCTTTGGACGGTGTGTATGCACCTTTTTTTATTAAGATTTGAGATGGAACAAAAGTAATGTAAATATATATGAGTAAACAGAAAAATGAAAAAGTAAAACCAATGGGCAAAACGCCTATTACTTACTACGGAGGGAAGCAAACAATGTTAAAACACATCTTACCGCTTGTGCCGCAACACAACCTGTACACGGAGGTATTTGCGGGCGGAGCAGCGTTGTTTTTCGCAAAGAAGAGAGTCGAGGTGGAAGTGATTAATGATTTGAATGGGGAGTTGGTTAATTTTTACAGGGTGGCATCCACAAGGTTTGAAGAACTGAAGGCAAATATAGAACTGCTGCTGCACAGCAGGGCAGCGCACAAGCACGCTTGGTATGTGTATAATAATGGCTCTTTTTTTGGAGAGGTGGAAAGGGCATGGGCGGTTTTTTCTTTGAGTAAAATGGGTTTTGCAGGGCAGCTGAGCTGTAGTTTTGGGTTTGATAAGTCTAAGTGCAGGCATCCTAAAAAAGTATTTTATGCCAAGGATGCTTTTAATTTATCTCTCAAGGAGAGGATTGAGTGCGCTACTATTGAATGCGATGAGGCACTGCAGGTGTTGAAGAGGTACGATACTTTGCAAGCCTTCCATTTTATTGACCCTCCTTATGTGGGCAGTAATATGGGGCATTACAAGAGTATGTTTAATGAACAGAACCTGGTTGAGCTACTGGACGTTTGTGCAGGGCTTGAAGGTAAGTTTATGCTGACTATGTATCCCAATGATGTGATTCAGGGCTATGTAGATAAGCATGGCTGGAAGATACATTCTGTTGAGAGACAAATATCGGCTTGCAAGGCTGAGGCAAGGCGTAAGCAAGAGGAGTGGATGGTGTGTAACTATTAAATGCTACTTTTAGGAGCTGGAAAGCCCCTAATTTTTATCAAACTCGCACTTTTCGTTTTGGGAAGTCTGATTTTTGGTTTTGGGGATTATAAATTAACGAAGACTAAATCTGTATGAGTACTGCATTAGGACTTGTACCAATAAATATTTTGATTTTTAATACCTGTTTTATCTGTTTGAAGAAGATTTCAATCTCCCATCTGGCTTTATATAGCTGTGAGATTGTTTCTGCTGTACAAGATGTGTTATTAGTGATGAAAGTAATTTCAGCCTACTTATCTGGTTCATAAACCACCACCAAACGGAGTTGTTTAGGATAATTCGTTGCAGTGTTAATCCCCGTCAATACAATGATTTGGTCTTTGATTATATTATTTGTTTTATCCTTCACCTTGTTTTCCTTTAATCTAATCACAAACGTAATCCTTCTGCAGTCCAAAATATGCAGCCAGTGAAAATCAACATAAGCCCTGTCCATAACCAAAACGAAACCGGAAGGTATATCTATTGTTTTTGCCACAGCCACACCATGCTTTAATCAGTCCGTCATGAGCATATAAACAGGCAAGCAGGAGTCGTAATCCAATACAGTATGGAGTTAAACAGCTCCTTTTCTTTTGCGATATTGAGCCCAATCAAACAAACTCAAACTTAGAGAGATTACGGTGGAATCTACGATGAATATCATACGCTTTAGCATCCTTCCAAACTGACGCCTGTATACAATCCCACTTCGCAAACTCTCAAAGAGTTCGAAATACAAATCCCTCAAAACTCGCCAATTACGCTGTTGATTTTGATACAAAATAGTGCTCTTGCTTGGTACTTTGGATACTCACATGTGATTTAAGTTACCGGTTGCACTGCGCAATCCATTTGCAATCTCTCTAACGCTATTGGCTTTTGCTAGTTGACAAAAAAGCATAGATACTAAATGAGTCCAAGTGTTCACTCCTTTACAGTGTGGGTCAGACTCATACTTGCTTACAATCTTGGAAAAGGAATCTCTATTTATTAAGCTTAAAACTTGAAAAATATATTTACATTTGCAATGGGCATGGAGTTGTTTTGCTTGAACTCCAAAAATAAACCTTTGGGAAAAATTATAACATGCCCCTTTTAATGAAATTTATATTGGACAGATGTGAGTTTTTTCATAATATTGTTTTATAATTAGTGAGTGCAAAGAAAGATTATTTTTCTTAAAAAAATCGTTATTTCCTCCACTTCTACACCAATTTAGCAACCAAATCAGCTATTCTGTTAGAGTAACCAACTTCATTGTCATACCACCCTACTACTTTGACTGTGTTGCCATACACCATAGTTAGCTCACTGTCAAAAATACAAGAGTGTGTGTTACCAACTATATCAATCGACACAAGTGGTTCTTGCGAATATTCAACAATCCCTTTCATAGCGCCTGCTGCAGCAGCTTTGAATGCCGCATTAATTTCTTCAACTGTCTTGGGGTTTTTTACTTCACATACAAAGTCGGTGATAGAGCCATCCGGGATAGGGACTCTCAGTGCAATCCCGTTTAATTTGCCTTTCAAATGTGGCAATGCTTCACTAACAGCTTTGGCAGCTCCGGTACTTGTGGGTATGATAGAGTATGCAGCTGCTCGAGCTCTTCTCAAATCGTGATGAGGTGCGTCATGCAATCGCTGGTCGGCAGTGTAAGCATGAGTTGTTGTCATAAAACCGTGGTCAATGCCACATAAATCATCTATGATTTTTACCATAGGCGCCAGACAATTTGTAGTACAAGAAGCGTTGGAGATAATCGCATCATTTTTGTCCAATATATTTTCATTGACACCTAACACAATGACTTTGATATCGTTTCCCTTGCCCGGAGCTGATATCACTACTTTCTTAGCACCTGCTTTGATGTGTTTTGCCGCTTTCTCTCTTTCGGTGAATCTACCTGTAGATTCAATCACAACATCAATGTCTTTCTCTTTCCAAGGTAAATTTTCAGGCTCAGATTCTGTAAATATTGGAATTCTGCTTCCATTCACGATGATTGCATGTTCATCAAAGGAAACAGTTCCGTTAAATTTGCCATGAACTGAATCATATTTTAATAAATGAGCCAATGTCTTGGTATCAGTCAAATCATTGATTGCTACTACCTCTATTCCGGGTTTTGTTAATAATACTCTAAAGGTCAAACGTCCTATTCTTCCAAAACCATTAATCGCAATTTTAGTCATTTTATAATCTTGTGTTTCTGCAAAATTACTTTATTATCTTTGGTTGAAGATTATCAAAATGATTGAATTTGACCTAACTGCTATTAAAGTCTATCTTTGCCACTTTCATGAAATTGGTTTACAAGCATTATGGCAACACCTCTACCCCGCCCATAATCATCATGCACGGACTGTTTGGAATGTTAGATAATTGGCAATACCACGCCAAATTATTGGGCGAACATTTTTCTGTTTTTACGGTTGACTTGCGCAATCACGGACGTTCACCCCATTCGGACATCATGACTTATCCGGCAATGGCTTCCGATATTTTGGAATTTTGCGAACATCATCATCTCCAAGACATTATGCTACTAGGTCATTCCATGGGAGGCAAAGTTGCCATGCAGTTTGCTGTTGATTCCCCCCAACTACTCTCTAAACTTATTGTTGCAGACATAGGACCCAGAGCATACCCTCCGGCACATGAAATTTATTTTAAGGCATTTAGAGAAATTGACTTTAGCCAATTTGAAACCCGACAAGAAGCGGATGCCGCTTTTGCCAAATATGAATCAAATATAGGAATACGCATGTTTTTGCTAAAAAACCTTGAAAGAGCTGATAAAGGATTTGCTATCAAAGCGAATGTTCCGATAATTGAGCAATCGTATCCAGAAATAGCCGATAGGATTGAAATCCCTTTTCCGGTCAGCATACCAACATTATTTATGCGAGGGGAGAAGTCAAACTATATTCGAGAACGAGATTTGGCAGACATCCAAGACTCTTTCCCTTTTGCCCAATTTGTAACCATTAAAAACGCGGGGCATTGGTTGCACGCTGAGAATCAAGGACAGTTTTACCAAGAATTGATGGGCTTTTTGCTAAAATAGTAATTTGTCCTCCTTTATATAAAAAACGAGCTCACTTATAATTTGTTATTGCTTAGCTCCTTTTCATAAACCTATACTAATCTTTATCTTTGCACCATGTTTTTCAAGCTCGTTTCTCCATTCCAACCAACAGGCGACCAGCCCAATGCTATCAAGCAATTGACCGAAGGAGTGGAGAATGGAACTAGAGCACAAACATTGCTGGGGGTAACAGGATCAGGCAAAACCTTTACAATGGCAAATATTATTGCCAATGTACAAAAACCCACTTTGATTCTAAGTCATAATAAAACGCTCGTAGCTCAATTATATGGAGAATTCAAGGAATTTTTTCCTGAAAATTCGGTAGAATATTTTGTTTCGTATTATGATTATTACCAACCTGAGGCATTTGTACCCTCATCCGGTGTGTACATAGAGAAAGATTTGAGCATAAATGATGAAATAGAAAAATTCAGGCTTAAAACCATTTCTTCACTTTTGTCAGGAAGACGTGATGTGGTTGTTGTCGCATCTGTATCCTGTATTTATGGTGCCGGCAATCCTAAGGATTACGAAGGAAGTATCATTCGGATTCACAAAGGGCAGGTATTAAGCAGACAATCTTTGTTGTATGCTTTGGTGGATGGCTTATATTCAAGGACTACGGCAGATTTTAACCGGGGAAATTTCAGAGTAAAGGGAGATGTTGTGGATGTATATTTGGCTTATGCAGATTATGCTTTGCGTATTTTATTTTTTGGCAATGAAATAGAAGAAATCCAGAAAATTGACCCTATGAGCAATAGCTCATTTGAAGAATTAAGTGAGGCGGCTATTTTTCCTGCCAATATTTATGTGTCACCCAAAGACAAGTTACAAGCAGCAATAAGGCAAATTCAGGATGATTTGGTTGCGAGGGTTGCTTACTTTAATGAGACGGAGCGATTATTAGAAGCAAGACGTCTGGATGAGAGAGTCAATTTTGATTTAGAAATGATTCGAGAACTGGGCTACTGCAGCGGAATAGAAAACTACAGTCGTTATCTTGACAGACGTTTGCCCGGAGAAAGACCCTTTTGCCTTTTGGATTATTTTCCAAAAGACTTTCTTTTATTTATAGACGAGAGCCATGTGTCTTTGCCTCAACTGCGGGCTATGTATGGAGGCGACCGTTCTCGCAAAGTAAATCTTGTTGAATATGGATTCAGACTACCGGCAGCACTGGACAACAGACCTCTTCAATTTGAAGAATTTTACAATATTGTTCCTCAAACAATTTATGTGAGTGCCACTCCTTCTGACTTTGAAATCAATGATTCAGAAGGAGTTGTAGTAGAACAACTGATCAGACCCACCGGTTTGTTAGACCCTATCATTGAAGTCCGTCCTTGTATCAATCAGGTGGATGATTTGCTGGATGAAATTGATAAAACAGTCAAAGCGGGTGACAGGGTATTAATTACAACACTCACCAAACGCATGGCAGAAGAGTTGAGTCAGTACTTGGAGAATTTGAACATCAAGGCACGTTATATACATTCTGAGGTGAAAACTCTTGAAAGGGTTGAGATTTTGCGTCAGTTGAGACTTGGAGTCATTGATGTTTTGGTGGGGATTAATTTGCTTCGGGAAGGTTTAGACTTACCGGAAGTGAGTTTGGTAGCAATTATGGATGCTGATAAAGAGGGTTTTTTGCGCTCTACAACATCATTGGTACAAACCATAGGCAGAGCCGCGCGCAATGACAGAGGTAGGGTTATCATGTATGCTGATACAATTACAGGTTCAATGCAAAAAACCATTGATGAAACCAATCGCAGACGAGAGACTCAAATGGAATACAATCTCAAACACGGTATTACACCCAAAACTGTAAGCAAATCCAACGAACAAATTTTGAAACAAACTTCGGTTGCCGATTCAATCAAACATGAAGAACTGAAACCTTATATCATGCAAGCTAATATCAGTACTGCAGCAGACCCGGCATTGGAATTCATGAGTGAGAATGCTTTGAAAAAAGCCTTGAAACAAACTGAAAAGGACATGTATAAAGCCGCCAAGAATATGGAATTTTTGGAAGCCGCACGCCTGCGTGACCTTATGGATGAAATAAAAGGAAGATTAGAAAAAGTCTAATCAATACCTTAACGAATACGTCAATTCACATTTAATAACAAAAATTAAATTCCCATTTTCTGAATCAATCTATCCGCAATCGTATTGCCAATAGATAGGCTTGAAGTTGCAGCGGGAGACGGTGCGTTCAATATGTGAATCATTTGCTGAGTTTCCTCAATTAAGAAATCATCAATTAAAGAGCCGTCTTTTAAACATGCTTGTGCACGTACACCTGCACCCCCCTCGCAAAGATCTGATTCTTGTACTTCCGGAATAAGTTTTTGAAGTGCTTTTGTAAAAGCAGCTTTTGAATAAGAACGATATATTTCACCTAAACCAGTTCTCCAATATTTCATGGCAACTTTCCTGAACCCTTTCCAAGAAATGCTCTCCCATAACTCAGACGCATTAAAATCTGTTTTGTGATATCCTTCTCGTCTATATGCCAACACTGCATTTGGACCTGCCTCCACTCCACCATCAATATGTCGGGTGAAATGAACACCTAAAAACGGAAATGAAGGGTCGGGGACAGGGTAAATAAGGTGTTTAACCAAATGCTTTCTTTCTTCTTTTATTTTATAGTACTCTCCCCTGAATGGAATAATCTTCATATTGGGTTCTTGAGGGTTATCCATTTGGAATATCTTGTCACTGAAGAGTCCGGCACAATTAATCCCAAAATGACAAGGATAGCTGCCTTGGTTAGTTTCAATGGTAAGTTGATTATTGTGTTTGTGAATCCCTTTAACCTTTTGGTTGAATAATATCTCTCCACCCCTTGCTACAATTAACTCTGCTAATTTTGCTGAAACTTTTTTGTAGTCAATGATTCCCGTTTGTTTAACCCGTATGGCTTTGACACCTGCAACATGAGGCTCTAAATATTTTATTTCATCTTCTTCAAGATAAATAAGGTCTTCCAGTCCGTTCTCTTTTCCGCGTTCAAAGAGTTTTTCAAGTCGGGGAACTTCTTCTTCAGATGTGGCTACAATGAGTTTCCCACAAATGTCATATTCAATCCCGTTCTCATCACAGAACTCGAGCAGCAGGTCGTAACCCCAGCGACAGTTGTTTGCCTTTAAACTACCGGGTTTATAGTAAATGCTCGAGTGGATAACTCCCGAATTGTGCCCTGTCTGATGGGCTGCCACTTTATTCTCTTTTTCAAGAATGGTGATTTTATAATCCGGTTTTTTCTTTTGCAGTTGATACGCAGTGGCAAGCCCGACAATGCCTCCGCCTATAATAATGATACGTTTACTCATGTTTGTTTGAGTTCTGATTCTCTGCAATTTTTTTCTCTAATCTGCTGATTTCTCTTTCCAGTCTTTCCGCTTTCTCTTCTGCTTTGTGGGTTCTCCTGTATTTGGGATAAAGCAATACAATCATGAGCAGAATGCCAATCACAAAAGCCAGGAACAGCAATACAAAGAGAGGAAGTGAAAAACTCCAGAAGTAAAAAGTTACGACTTGTTGCGAGCTGTTTTGCAGCGCAAGGGTAACAATCAGTCCCACTAATACAAGGGTTGCAATCAATCTAAACAGATTTTTGTCAGGTTTATTTTGATTCATAGGTTTGTGTACACATAAGGTTTGGGGCACAAAGGACGCAATTATTCGGATAAGTTTGAAAGAAAATGTGAAGTGGATTGAAAATAGCTTTTCTATCCTTAAAAACTTGTTTATCCGATTTTACTTTATCTTTGTTTTGCTCAAAACTTAAAACAAATATGAAAAACCATGTCAAAACCCTACTCCTATTAAGCATTGTAGCGATATTTACGATACATTCCTGCAAGAAAGATTCATTTGAGGGAGAATACAAACTTACCTTTAACGTAACCGATATAATAAGCAAAAAGCCTATTAAAGGAGCGAGTGTGGGAGTAATGGAAATAAGTAAAAACGACTTCTATGGATGGGGAGCCAGAACCGTTGGAGTTGGATATACAGATAGCAAGGGAGAGTATTCCATTTCATTTCATGTAAGCGAAGAATACAGATACGAATTTTTAGTCAATGCTCCACGTTATTTTGAATCGATGCCCGAAGACTTGGATATATCAGTCAAAGGCAAGAGCACGGTAGATGCCATGCTTACTCCTTATGGCTATCTCAATCTCCATATAGTTGGGAATAAAGGCGGATTGTCAATGGGGGGGGGTATCACCAACCGGAGGAGAGGGGGGGCTTGGCGACTTTCGTACAGGATGCGACACCATCAAAATATTTACTATTAGACCAACACATGCCTGCGAAATCCATTACAGCGTACTTCAATATTATGATGCCAATGGAGAGCCCGTAAAAACTAGATATTCTGACACCCTGCCCCCCCCACAGCCTTTTGATACCATATACCACAAAATAGAATTTTAAACACCCCAGCCTTCTCGCAAAGACGTGGTAGGAGACATGATGTGAGAGCTTATAAAATATACTGATATGAATATAATCAACAAAACATTAATTTTATGAAAAGCCTCAAACTCATTACAACAACTGTAGTACTCGCTTTTGCGGTCAACGCAAATGCTCAGGAACTTGACAGTAATGCCAATCTCAAAAACGTTTTAGATTGGTTCTATGCTCCATTGGACACATCTTCTTACATAACCTCCGGATTGTTTATGGACAAAGTGGGTATGGATTACTTTCTCCTTAAAAAACTTGTTTTATCCGATTTTACTTTATCTTTGTCTTACATAAAACACAGGTTACAATGAAACACACAATTTCTATTTATCTCATTTTTAGCATCTTAATGATCCTTTTAACGGAGTGTAAGAAAATAGGACCTTACGATGGCGAATATGAAATTAGCGGTAAGGTGTTGGATGAACTCACGGGCAAGCCTATACCACACGCCTTGGTTGGCGTATTAGAAACAAGTAGAGAAGATTTCTCCGGCTGGGGAGCAAAGACAATAATAAGTGGCTATACTGATGAAAACGGTTCGTTTAGCTACCGCTTTAAGGCTGATGAAAATAAGAACTACTATGAACTTGTAGCCAAGGAAAACCAGAAGTATTTTGAAAAATCCAGCTTCCCGCGTATTACCTTTAACAGCAAAGGCAAAAGCACGATGAATGTTACTCTTATGCCTTATGGATATTTGACTT
Source organism: Bacteroidota bacterium (assembly GCA_023957335.1). NCBI lineage: Bacteria > Pseudomonadati > Bacteroidota > Bacteroidota bacterium. The sequence continues at coordinate 299,066 of JAMLHC010000002.1, forward strand.
TACATATTAAAGGGAATAAGGGGGGGGCTTTTATGAGTATTGAATATTCTCAATTTAGGCGAGGGGTTGATACTTCTATTACTTTTCATAAAGAGCCTAATAAAGAGACACTATTTTATTATAGTGTATATGACGGTATGGGTACAAGTACAATATATGGCAATTTGATTTATAAAGATACTCTTAATATAAATACTCCTTCCCCCCCCGATACCGCCTTTTATTTAATCGAATTTTAACCAACTAAAAAACAAAAGATATGAAAAAATTAAGACACATTTTAGCAATTTGCCTGCTATTAGTAGGCTCTTACAGCGCAAAGGCGCAGACACCACCTGACAGTACTTCTGGTCTTAAAGAAATGCTTGAATGGATGTATGCCCCTTTGGACACATCACATTTTATTACCACAGGTTTGTTAATGGATAAGGGGTTAATGGACTCCTCCCTCTTTTGGTATCGAGGATTGGCAACTGACAGCCTTTCTTTTTCTTCTGGATGGTATCAGTTGTATTACAACAGTTATAATGCACAAGTTGACAAAGACACCAGTATAGTTCCAATAGAAAACGTGTATTCCCTTGCGGGTTCCTATATTGACAATGGCTATATACCGCTCATGGGACTGTGGTTTGACTACAATCACCTTCATCCGGAAGCATTTGACAGCGGATGGGTAGATACCTCTGGTGGGCAAGTCTTTACTACGGGAATAGCCAATCCCTTTCTTACTGACTCTTTATTTTCTATAGCCTCACCCATAGATGATACTTATGCCTTTTCTGATACTTTAAAACTGATTTTTCCTTCTGAACTTTTTTTTACGAATAGAGTTGACGGCATTGATCACATGGAAATAAGCATCAATGGAGGAGAGTGGCAACAAATGGATTTTAATTCGGAAATATTGATAATGGGTATAGGAGAAATAGCTG